>JAIFKY010000134.1 GCA_020049345.1 Anaerolinea sp. | reverse complement strand
ACCTTGCGTTGAGAAGCGCATGTAAAACTCTTCTTTTTCCAGCGGTTTGTACCAGCGCGCAGTCCAATAATGGAGCGGCCACTTTTCATTTGCAAGGCGGGTGTTGGTTTGTTCAACACCCAGTTTGCGCTGGAGATAGAAGGACGCCATGTTATCTTCATTGAAGGATAGGGCAAATTTGTATCCTTCGGGCGAGAATCCCAATTCACGTAGTTGGGATTCTGCAAGCTGGCTGATCTGCGCCCGTGAATATTTCAAGTCAATCGCTGCGCTGGGCAGGGCGCGGTCATAGAAAGACAAAAATAGTATCACCCCGATAATTCCGAGCAGGGTAATGAGCAATTCGAGCCAGATTGATCTGTGTTGATTGTTGGTTGGATAGCTTTGATTCATGATTGCCCTCCGTGAAGTTTGATTTTAGAGTTAACGCAGTGTGACATTGCACCGGGCTATTCTAAAATACTTGATTCCAACTGATAGACTATTCGACCACCAGTTCTGTGATGTTTCCCGCAAAGTGAGCTTGCACATACCTGTCAGCTTAATGGGATTGTCAGTTTTACCGACTCAGATTACTTTTTTTCTTCTGCAATACTTGCTGTAATACTTTTGCCTGCCCCATGCCAATCGTGGTGTGATGCCCAACTCCACAATAGAAGGAAAAATTTGCGAGGGATTGCATTACGGTGGCGGCGCCATCCCAATATTGTTGCCAGTCCTTTTTGATCTTGCTTTTCGGTGACAGGGCAAAGCTAATTGTCCCAGTAAATCCAGTGGCTGCTCCGCGTGAACCTTCGGCAAATTCCCAGTGGGTTGTATTCACGGCGGTCAATTCGTCAATCAGAATACAGTCATTGGCAAACTGGGGCCAGAATTCGTGGACTTGCATCGGCTCGGGAGCGAAAGCGTTCCACTTTTCCCACAGGCTTCTGAATATTTGACCCGATGATGGGACGCAGACATCCAGCCCATTGTTTCGAAATGCTGTCGGGCTGGTAAATTCCATTGCCACATCCTGTGCGACTTCGGAGAAGGAAGATTCACCAGCTAATTCATGCTGTGAACGAGTGGAAAAGACCTCATCCACGCGAAAGTCCATTTTGTAGAGCGTCAGCTGATTTGCACTTCGCGTGTGGCGGATGATCTTTTTCTCCAATGCATCTGAAAGCTCTTCATTAAAGCTGGTAATGCGCAGGAAGCAAGGTTGCCCTGGCTCCAGCCAGCCTCCAGCCCTTAGAGGACGTCCGCGCTCATCGAGCAGGGTTGAAACCGTGTACGGCTTCAACCCCTGCTCGTCGTGTAAGCGGCTTGCAAGTGATGCGTGCGAACGGGTTAGCTGTCCCAGAAACCAGGCTTGCGCAGGACGTCCCAACGGACCAAGGATAGGATAGGAGGATTCGGCAGTGAGGGAGATGAGAAGGGAACGGAGCATTAAGAGTGTTTCTCACATTCAACTACCCAACCATTAGGCGTTTTAACGGTCTTTGTTACTATAAGCAAAACACTATTGCCTTCCTTGTATCTATCTGCGCTACTCCGATATTGAATTGGGATAACACACACATCGTCTTTTTCATGACTTTCACAATGAAGTGTTACATCTCCCTGTTTAATGACTTTAATTACTCTAGCAAGGATTGCATCACCAATTTTCAATTCAGACGGAGAAACTGTAGTTGGCGTTGGCTTCACACGATTTCTTGCTATTCTTGGCTCCTCAACAGGCGCAATAGGCTTTATTTCCGAGACACTTGTGCTTCCTTTTGACCACACGCCAAAGACCTGACGGGGGAGTGGCAAAACTGGACGTTTGGGGAAATATCCACTCTCACCGGTGATCATGTGTTTTCTTCCTGCAAACTCATCAACTTCCATATATCGAGTTTTCTTTGGCAATGGATGTTCAGTCCATGAAAGCATTACCAGCAGTTCCTGGATTCGACTTAATTGGTCAACCTGATCAATAGCGGCATCCTGCGTTCCAAATAACCAGCGAGCAAAGGCGCTTCGGGCATTGTTTTCTTTTTCTTTGGATGTTTCCAGCACAGATTGCCATTTTTTTTCTGTAAATAATTTTTGGTATCTCAGCATACGGTTTTCAAAATTTATTTCAGATTCAATGGAAACTGAACCAAGTCCGTATGGTTTTCCCATGCCGATCTTCAAGCGATAGTCTGGATCACCGGCTTTATCCAGCACCCACAGCAAAGCCCCTAATTCTTCAGGTCTCAGGTTTTCGAACGCAATATCAAAATTGAAGGTTTGATCTTCTCGGATTGGTTTAACCGCAGGCGAGTATTGACTTTTGTGTTCGTCGTAATCATTATCTGGAGCTTTGTAATCATTAAGCGAAACATCCCCTTTATGCCAATAGAATTTGTGCCCGCGCAGGGTTGTTGAGCCTCTTGGTGAATCGTAGTGAGACAGCCGATCTGGGTTATTTGGTTTTCCTTGCGTAAGGTAGTGTTGAAAGGTTGTTGGTTTTGGTGAAGACAAGACTTTCAAATGCATTTCATCCAGTAACGCGTTTTGGAAGTCTCCTTGAAAAAAAGCATCCGAAATACGTAAGCGACTTGCAACCTGTTTACGCCCTTTTTTATCCTGTGGAACATAACCGAACAAAGCCTCGGCAAGGTCATATTTTTCGGGAAGTTTTGTAATTTCACCTGGCAACATCTCAAGTGGCGAAAATTTATATGGCAGCCTGAACATGTACGCCCTGCCAAACCCAATCACCTGACTTTCCTGATCGCCAACCAGATAAAAGACGGGGTCGCCATCTTTTAATTTCCCATCTCCGTTGAAGGCGTATTTTTGATATTGAGTAACCTGGTCTTTGTCCTCGAATAACTCAATTTGTTCATCCGTAACCGAAATCCTGACATCCGAATCCGTTTGCAGGAATACGAACTCTTTCTTTTCTTTTTTTGTTCCATCCTTCGCCGGTCTCACTTTCATGTCGCCGGTAATAACAAGCACAGCCTCTTCCAAATCCCCGGTTTGTTTTCGCGCGAATTCAAGGACATTGAAAAATCTTTCAGGCTCATCGTATGCGTCATCCTTTAGTGTGACGAAAACAGTTTTATGCTGTAGATTTTTCTTTGGAACACGATTGGGGGCGCTTGGCTTAATTCGATTGTGCTTATCATCAAATTCTTCGTAAACATCTTTTACGTTGAATTCTCTGCGAATATCATTCCGTGTTACGCGCGCCGCAACGGTAGGTGTGATCCACATTTCAGATTGTTTGCGGTGAAAGAAACCTGCTCGCACTTTGTCCTTCATGCGCTCACGATAAACATCTCCCATTGAAGTATTTTCCACAGAGCGATAAAACAATTGCTTGTTGAAAACAGGACTGATACGGGAGTAACTGACTACTTCCACCAGAGTCCGTAACATCCCGCGAAGACTGCTGCCTGGAATTAGGAGACTCTCTTTGTTTTTTCCAGATGCGCCGTAGTAAAAGGGTTCGCTGGATGGCTTTTCTTCTGTGAATTCTGCCAGTGTTTGTGCAGCGCGAACATACATGGGTGTGGCATTTTTCAGCGTGCATGAAATTTTTCCAGATAACAGGTTTTCCTGATAATAGCCCTGTGAAGGTGGATCATCCATTAAACGAACAGCGCTGGGGAGGGGAACAAAGTTGTAGGGCGCAACAGCCTGACGTTCTTCATCTATTTGATTTGAATGCACGGGAATGGTCATTTTGCTGCCTCCAATTCTTTTTTGCCAATATCTCTTTTATCAACCTTTAGCCCAGCCAAGCGGCTGATTGCAATACGGGCTTCGCCAGTTTTTTCATCGTACTCAATCAGATGACGCACTTCCAGGCGGATACATTCATCATTGCCGATTGGTCGCCCTACCGGCAGGTATTGGTTGGGGATTCCTTTGCGGAATTCGCTGACTTGCAGGAAGCCGTTTTGCAGATCGCCTTCATTTTGGTTTCCCCAAAGAATTTGGCTTTCCACAATTACATCACCTGCGTCTGCCACGTGCGAAGTTTTCCAATTGCCTAACTCATCGTGGAACAGACGTATTTCATCTTCCTGTCCGAATACAAATGCCTGCTGAAGTGTGCTTCCACGAAGTTCGGGTTGATTGGGACCGGTGACCAGTTTTTTGTTTACCAGGCAGCCCCAGATCACACCGTCGTCAGCAAAAGCCAACAAGGTCGGACGTTTATCACTCATCTGGCTTTCCAACCAGGCGCTCACATCATTATTTTCAGGTAAATTACTCATGGCTCACCTGCGCTTTCTTGACTTCTTCATTAAATACTTTCACCCATTGTTCTGGTTTGTCAGTCGTGGGTGTCACGGTTACTTCGCCGCCGTCAGCCGTAAAACTCCAAGTATCTTCTGGCGTGCTGAAAGTGGCGCTCAAGCCTTTTAGCCTTCCACGTCCCACACCCGACTCGCCGCCGATGGGCAGGTCGCCTGTCCACAAGTCTTTGAGCAGGAGCAGGATTAACCCGAGTTCCTCTTCCTTCGGGTCACGCAATTCGAGGTCGAGGGTGAGGCGGGTTTCATTCTTTCCAATGGCGGGTTGTTCAGTGAAGAGCGCGGATTCGTATGCGCCGCCGGTAAAGCGGTCAATCTTGACGCGTGTCACAACCAGCGAGGCAGATTCCGTGATTTCAGATTCTTTGATTTGTACCCGGCTGGCTTTGACATTTTTTTTGTCGCCACGATTGATGCTGGATGGTCCAAATATTTCATCTACAAATACTTCGGCTTTTAGAAGCGGCTTTTCTTTCTTCTCGTCTTTGAATAATTTCTCGTTGTGTTCATTGACCGCTTGGAGATTGCTTGATACAGTGCGCGCAATTTTCAATGCGCGTTGACGAAGCACGCCAGCCCAGCTGGTGCCGGGGATGACCGGTACACGCTCTTTTTTTCCAGCGCGCGGCGAATGCAGATGCACCATATCGGGCCCGCTGTCAGATGCGCCGAAGCCGGAACGGATCATCAGTGTGCCGTCAATGGAAAATGTTGCCGTGAGGTGAGCGGATTTTCGCTTGTCAACGCTACTAATACTCGCGCCAAGTTTTTCGAGCAGAGACTTTCCTTCGCGTTCGGGCGCACTGCTTTGCCAATCGCGTTCACTCGCAAGCCACGCCAGCAGTTCATCGTGTTTGTGCAAACCATATTTCCAGACACGCCAGTCTTTGACCGTCACCTGACCGAATCCGCGCCGCTTGCGCGCGCCAAGTGTGATCTGACCATCTTCCAACCCTTGCAGGGCGGTAGCGAGGGCGTTCATTAATTTCTCGTCATCCTTGTTCACAGCCAACTCAAAGCGCAGATCGAAGGTGCTGCCCGCTGCCAGTAATTGCATGTCAAACTTCTTTTCGTCCAAGGCTGTGCGGGTTTCTGGATCAATCGCCACGCCATCGCGCAGTTCGATTCCTGCGGAATAACCGGGCGCATCGAAAACGATCAAAGGACTTTGCGCGCCTTCATCATCGCCGCGGAAGCCACCGAACAATGTGGACGCCAGGGAGTCGACGTCTTCCTTTTTGCCATAGCCCAACATACGTTCGCGCAGGTAATTTCTCAGCGCGCCAGCAATGGATGTGCCCGGTAAGAGAGGCTTGCCGTTCACTTCATCCACCAGCAAGGGCATGTCGGTCAGCGCATCGGCGTCGCCATTGCCAAAATGGGATGGGGTTTCCAATTGCAGGGTTCCGGTTACCACCCAGCGCTCAGTAATGGAGCGGTGCTCTGTTCGCCTAGTTGCCATCTTTACCTCCGCTCTTCTTTGACATGATTGCCAGCACTGCATCCAGCAGACGCAGGCGGTATTCAGCGTTCAAGTCTTCATTCAACGAGATGGAATTAAGACCGAGTTTGCGCTCAGGCAAGAAGTCTTCTTCCCAAGCCCGATTCAACATATCGGGATTTTCCAACAGCGATTTGATCCACTCTGTCAGACGGTAAGATTGATTGTTGAAGTTAATCTTCGCCTTTTCCATTTTCTTCCAGCCGGTTTTGTCTTTGCTGTCATCAGCAAACTTTTGCAGGCGCGGGATGTCTCGTTTTTCAAGCGCGTCACGCACAATCACCCGCCAGCGTGAAAGTTGACTGTTGGGTACGCTGCCGTTGTATTTTTCCACTGCCTGACGGGCGCAGTGCAAAATTTGTTCATCCAGATCACGGCGCAGTAAACGGGTCAGCATCAACTTCGCAAGCGGATCTCCTTCGGCGATCGTTCCATTTGCCAGCACAGCCAAATCAGGTTCGTCGGTCTTCCATTTCATTTCATCCGGCGTAACCAAATTTACGGTCACACGCCCAAAACCTTCCGCGCGGCGTTCACCGATTCCAGTGGATTCCAGTTCGAGCAATTTTTCCGCTGTCACATTCGCATTGACCGTAAACACGCTGCCAGCGGCAATGGCTGTGACTTGTGGCAGGGGTAATCCCCATTTGCGGTTGAAGCCGCCGATGATTTCGGCGTGTCGTTCTGTTTTTTCGATTGCAGGCGCTACGCCCAGGCGGGCGGTGAGAGCGGGTTGAATATCCAGCGAGAACTGACCTCTTTCATCGCGCACCAACATTGGGCTGAGCAGGGTCAGCGTGAATGTTTCGGACACCGCCAGGGGTTGTCCGCTTTCGCGCCAATTCTCAGGCATGGGAGCGGTTTCTACATAGGCGTGACCATACCCGGCAGTACGCGCCTTGCCCAATAAAATGGTTTTATCTTTGAGCAGGGCTTCCACTTTTTTTGCGTCCGCGGCATTTTGCGTGATGATTGCGCCTTGAAGTTTCATCTCAGCAGGCAGGGCGATGTAACGATAGACCGCGCCTGCTTCGGCGGTGGCGCGCCCGCGGACTGCGTCACGCTGGGTATGAATGTTGATCTGCCACTTTTCATCGGCGCTGTGCAGCGTTTGATCGTCAAGTTGCCAGAATGAGAATGGCGCGCTCTTGGTATCCACATCAGCCGGGGCTGATGCGGTATTTTTATAAACTTTCTTTTCATCGCCGGGCGCGGGCTTGCGTTTGACCTGCCAGGAAAGAGGGGCAGGCAGGACGCGAGTTTTATTCATCAAAGGATAGGCGTTAAGAAAGCGTGTTTCGCCGTTGAGAAATAAACGTTTGAATTCTGATTCCGCCGCGTCGTTGTCTGAGCCGTAAGCCAAAATTGCCGCGCCGCGGATGGCTCCGCCGGGGATGTAGTACAGGCTGTTGGCGCTGTTGGGTTCGCCGCCCAAACTATTTGCCAGCACCGGTTCTTGAAGCGTGAGTGTGTAAATGAATCCGTTCATTGGATTGCCTCCCCAGAAATTGCTTTTTCAAAACTTTTGAACAGCGATTGTGTAGTCTGATCATCATCCAATTCTGCTTTCAGCCAGCCGCGTCCGCGGTTTCTGCCAGTTCCAGCGTGGCGGAAATCCAGCACGGCGGCAGTTAGCAATTGAAGCTCCATGTCTGATGGTTTGCGGTCAAAAGAGATATTTGCTTCGAGGGTTACGCCGGGCAGCAGCACGCGCATTGAGCGCAAGGTGGCGTGATCAGGCGCGCCGTGCTCGTTGATGGATGTCTGGCGGCGGATGCCGGTTAGGCTGTACAACACATCTTCTTTTTTCCAGTTTTCCTTGATCATCTCGGCGCGCAGGGGTTCGGGCAGTTTGGCGTCTTCGATGTGCAGGATGCCTCGTTCTTTTAACCCCGCGCCGCCCGCGCCGAAGATTGTATCTTTCGCTTTGTGCCAGGGTAATGTTTTGTCATCGTTTTCCAGTGCAAAGGTCACGTTTTCTGCGGACTCAGCCAGCAGTCCTTTGAGCGTTTTTCCGCGCAGGAAGGGGAATCCTTTTTCGTCATGTTCAATTTCACGGTCCACCCATCCAGCAACACCGTCGCCGCTTCCAAAGGTGGAGGCGCTTTTGAGGGTGAGTTTGATTATTTTTGGGGTCATTTTCTCGCCTCCTTATTTTTTCAATGCAACGTGATGATCAAGCAGTTCAATGGCATCGAAGTAATAGCAGACTCCATCCAGCCATCCGTTTATGCGCACGTTGAGTCCTGCAAACTTGGGTAATTCTTTCAAGTCGAAGTCCTGCCTGTATTTTTCCACCATTTGCGGATCATCTCTAAGCGGTTCGCGCAAGCCAAGTACCTTGTTGTGTTTTTCGCCCCAATAGTCGCCGTTGAATTCATCCATCACAGATTCAACTTGATTCCATTTGTCCAGCGTAAGCGGGCGCAGATATAACTTGCCAGCCTTCACCGTATATTCCCGTTCGCGGATGCCATCCAAGGAGCCGCTTAAACCGCTATGCGCGAAGTGCCAGTCGAGGGCGGAGCAATCTGTTTCGCGCGTCAGGGATTTTGCGCTGGAGGCAAGTTCTTCGCTCAATTTGTAGGCGCGCGCAAAGGGGTAGTGCATTTTGACGATGCCCACCCCGGCGCTGGCATGCAAATCCAATCCACGAGATTTTGCTTCTTCGTGGAAACTTTCCAGATAGGCGGCGGCAAGCGTTACGCCAATGCTTCCATTACAAACAAAGGTGACGTCATCGCCGCCGAACACCAGCGGGCGCAGGGGCAGGTAGGGTTTATTGTTCTTCTTGTTTGTTTCAAAGGGAATTACTTTATTTTTGACAGCCTGCACGGTTAGATGTACCACGCTTTGAAGCGCCGCGAGACTGGCTTCGTTTACTTTTTGGGAGAATTCACGCATCGCAAGGATATATTCGCGATTGATTTTTTTCTGCGGCTGTCCTGTGAATTTTTGCTCTATGCTTTGCGCAACTGCCTTGACCTTATCACCCATTTTATTGCCATCGGCATGGATGACAGCCACATAACTTTCATCGCCTTTGACGCGACCAATCTTTTCGAGGTCGTAGGGAAAGTCAAAGTCATCGGCTGAAAGTTTGAGCCAGGATTTCAGCCGCCCATTTGCCTGTCCGCGCCAGGCGCGCTTGGCGGCGGTTTCGCTTGAGACAAAGGTGGTCTTGTCTTCGCCATCCAGCCCAAGGGGTTCAAGTTTATCTTCAACCGTTAGACCTCCCGCAAGGGTGTTGACCGCTGCTAGACCCGTGGAGTCACACATGGCGGTGACGCCCAGCCCAAGGGTGGGCGCGGATGGCAGGCGCGCGAGTTTGTGTTCACGCATGAATTTTTCCAATTCACTGCGTTTCCCATCCTTTTTTTTCAAATTGCCATATTCATCAGTGTCGTATTTATCAGCCAAGTGATCTTTTTCAAAATCAAAGCCTGCATGTTGAGCCAGTACTGTTAACCCGGGCGCTTCCTTTAATAACCGAAGCGTAAGAACGCTGACAAATTCCCTTGACTTTTTCTCGTCACGGAACAGGATGACCGTATTACCGCCTGCCGCCTGAATAACTTCGGCTTGCAAGTTAGGGTCGTCTTCGATTGCCGCGGCAGTAAAAACCCAGTCCAGGCTGTGTGAGTTTTGGATGTTGTGGCTAAGTTCCACCTTCTCTAAAGCCTCAAACGCCCACAGGCTTGTGGCGCGATAGACCAGTTCTGACGCGCCGATGTTTTCCTGCAGGCGGTTACTGGCAAAGATGTAGTCCTGAATGCCAGTGGTGTCGAGCAGGGTCAGGGTGAATTGGGTCATGCGTCCTCCTTTTTGTTTTCCATGGCTGTCAACCCGCGCACCAATGCGTATACATGCTCTGCAATGGTAAC
>JAIFKY010000242.1 GCA_020049345.1 Anaerolinea sp. | reverse complement strand
GAAATTGAGCCGGTACTTGGCGTAATCGGACAGTCTATTTTTACGGTTCAGCCTGATGAAGTGACTGCCCGCCTGCGAATGAATTATCCCGAATTACTGTCGGCGCAGGTAAAGGTCTATTTGCCGAACCATGTCTACGTTACGATCACAGAGCGCCAGCCCGTTATCGTTTGGCAGCAGGGTGAAGGTTATACCTGGATTGACTCGACAGGCGTGGCATTTCGTCCGCGTGGCGTGATTCCCGGGCTTGTACCCGTGATCGGATTGATCGTCCCTCCCGCCGGCTCCCCGCCACAGGATGATCCATTTAGCGCGCCGCCCTTCATCCAAAAAGAATTGGTGGATGCGATTCTCGCTCTCGCGCCGATTGTGCCTTCTGACACCACAATGGTCTTTGATCGAAGCTTTGGGCTTGGGTGGACCGATAGCCGCGGCTGGAAGTCGTTCTTTGGCACGAGCGCCCACGACATGCCTTTGAAAGTGCGCGTCTATCAATCTTTGGTAAGTTCGCTCAACAAGCGCGGAATTATTCCTTCGTTTATCAGCGTCATGTATCCCGACGCGCCTTTTTATCGAACAGTTAAAGTTGAATTAAAAGAATTGCCAGTGGATAGCGGACAATAAAAAGATGGAAGAAATTGTAGTTGGCATTGATGTAGGCACCACCAAGGTTTGCACCCTCGTCGGACGAATGGATGAAGCAAAGTCCATTCGGATTCTTGGCGTGGGCATTGAACCTTCAGACGGCATCCGCAAGGGAATTATTGTGGATCTGGCTGCGGCATCAAAAGCCATCAGACGCTCTGTGGAAAAAGCCGAAAGCACATCAGGATTGGAAATTACCAATGCGTTGGTCAGCCTTGCGGGAGCGCATGTATCCTCCGTCAACAGTCGTGGCGCCACCGGCGTGCCAGGCGGAATTATTGATGCGACAGATATTGCCCGCGCGCTCGAACAGGCGCAGGCGGTTGCCATTCCGTATGACCGCGAAATTGTGCATGTTATTCAGCGCGGCATGACCGTGGATGGACAGGAAGGCGTGCGTACTCCCGTTGGAATGCACGGTTACAAGATTGAAGTTGAAACGCACATCATCACCGCGGCTGGGGCTACTGTGGATAATCTCCGTCAGTGTGTTGGCGCGGCGGGCGTTGAAGTTCAGCAATTTGTTTTGAATCCGCTTGCTTCGGCAGAAGTGGTGCTAACCGAACAGGAACGTCAAATGGGCGTTGCTGTCTGCGATATTGGCGGCGGCACCACCGACCTTGCGATTTATGTTAATGGCGATGTTTGGCATACCATGGTTCTGGCAGTTGGCGGTAATCACATTACCCAGGATATTGCGCATGGATTGCGCCTGCCCATGTCTCAAGCAGAGGAAGTAAAAAAGCAACAAGGCTATGCCATTCGATCTGAAATTGGAAGCGAGGAGTATTTCTCCATCCGCCCGTTTGGCGAAGATAATGATGTTAGGATCAATCGTCAGGATCTGGCGCACATCATTGAAGCCCGCGTCGAAGAAACCTTTGGTCTAATCATGCAGGAAGTAAAACGTTCCGGCTATGATGGCTTGCTCCCCGCAGGCATGGTGCTGACGGGCGGTACTTCTGCTTTGCCCGGCATCAAACGCGTTGCCAGCGAAGTACTGGGCATGTCTGTGCGTACCGCGCAGCCCGATAACCTGACCGGACTTGTAGACAAATTGGGCTCGCCCGCGTATTCCACCGCTGTTGGTTTGTTGCGCTGGGCGGCTGCGATGAGAGAACACGATGTTGTAGTTTCAAGTGATACCAGAAACCGACGCAGATCGAGAGGAGAGAAAAATATGGATTTTGACGCAATCAAAACTTGGATGAAACGCTTGCTGCCGTGAAGAGATTAGGTAATTAGTTGATTAGTAATTAGGAAAACCTGGTTACTAATCAGCTAATTACTGGTAACCAATTACCAATTTACCCTTTTAAAAATCGTCATTTTCGTTTAAGATATGGCATTTCCTTGCCAGGAGGAACAAATGGACACGAACAAAAGAACCCCAAATTCTGAATCCTTCGCCCGTATCAAAGTGATCGGCGTCGGCGGAGCAGGTCAGAACGCCGTCAACCGCATGATGGAAGAAGGCATTCAAGGCGTTGAATTTATTTCCTGCAATACCGACGCGCAGGCGTTGACACTTTCGCGCGCGCCCATCCGTGTGCGTCTTGGTGACAAACTCACGCGCGGACTCGGCGCAGGCGGCGACCCTGAAATTGGCCGCAAAGCCGCAGAAGAATCATCCGACGAACTTTATAACGTACTCAAAGGCGCCGACATGGTCTTCGTCACAGCCGGCATGGGCGGCGGCACAGGCACAGGCGCAGCTCCCATTGTGGCGCAGGTCGCCAAGGAATGTGGCGCGCTCACCATTGGCGTGGTCACACGTCCCTTCACTTTTGAAGGTGGCAAGCGCACGCAATCAGCAGAAGCGGGTGTGCTGAAAATGAAGGAACACGCGCACACTCTCATCTCGATTCCGAATGACCGCCTGCTTCAACTTGCCGATAAAAAATCCTCCTTGCAGGATGCCTTCCGCATGGCTGATGAAGTTCTGCATCAGGGCATTCAGGGCATCTCCGAACTCATCACCATCCCCGGCTTGATCAACCTCGATTTTGCCGATGTGCGCGCCATCATGTCTGAAGGCGGCGCGGCGTTGATGGCAGTTGGTCGCGGCTCCGGTGATGACCGTGCCAAGATTGCGGCTGAACAAGCCATTTCCAGCCAGTTGCTTGACATTACCATCGACGGCGCGCGCGGCGTGCTTTTCAATGTGACAGGCGGATCGAACATGACCCTCTTTGAGGTCAATCAGGCCGCAGCCATCATCCGCGAAACCGCGCACCCCGATGTCAATATGATCTTCGGCGCAGTCATTGATCCAGAAATGGGAGATGAAATCCGCTGTACGGTTATTGCCACCGGATTTGAACGGGCTGGCAGCGTGCCACGCCGCACATTGGAACGCCCTACTCGTAACGATAAACCTCTTTCCACAGCCGGTTCGTTATCTGTTTCCAACACACCTTTTGCGCGAGCAAGTGAATCTGTCAGCGTGGGTGTTGAGCACAGGTCTTCAGCGGAATCAAAACCCGCTCCGTTGCCATCCATCAACAGCGACGATTTGGACATTCCAACTTTCCTGCGGAATAGAAGATAAAATAATCAAGACCCTGAAGGTTTTCAAAACCTTCAGGGTCTTTTTGTTTAGAAAGTGTTTCTTTACCACTGAGATCACGAAGATCACTGAGAAAAAAACATTGAAAATCTCTGTGACCTCTGTGCTCTCTGTGGTTAACGCTCTTTTCTCGTACAAACTTGGACTCAAGAAAAGCACTCTAACTTTTCAATTTTTTATGGCGTGGGGGAACTTAAAGGGGCTACGGTCATGCCTGCTATTTTTGCCAATTCAACCAAATATCGATTGTGCAATTGTCGGGCAAGTGCAATGCCTTGGTTGACGGAATTCTGTTCAGCGCCATCCATGAAAGCCATCATGGTTTCGATGACCACATTCATGTGTGCCAGTTGAGTTTCCTTCAATGGCATCAGGCAGGCAGGCGTGGACAGGTCTTCGGCATTGCGACGGATGCGCTGTAATTCGGCGATGGGTGCGGTTAGTTTTTCGCGCGGCGCACTGGCGGCAACGACAGCGGCATTATCGAACTCCTGCATGATGCCGTTGATCTTTTCAATTTCTGCGGGCAGGTTCTCACTTGCGCACAGGTCTGGTGTGGCTGTTGCCACGCTTGCCTTGGTGGGAATGACAAGGTCCTGGCTGCATCCACTGAGCAATATCAGCGAGAGGAGGAATATCAAATGTCGCAAAAAGATTTTTGTTTTCATGGCAAGAATCAGGGAGCGGCTGGAATGACCGTCAGCGTGCCGGAGCCTTGCATCTGCACAAGTGAAGCGTAGACCCAGGCTACTTGCCCCGGCTGGTTTGGAATTTCGATCATGATCCATAAACTATCGGGCGATAGACCCAGCGCAAGGGCGGATTGTCCGACTTCCAGGATGCCCACTGTTTGAGAGTCCATCGCCGGCGCAATCAGCATCAGCGCGGAGGTTGGTCCGGGGTTGGTCACGACGGGAACTGTTGGGGTTGGCGGCGGCGGGGTGCTGGTTTCATCTGCGTTCTCTTCAAGCGTTTCAATGGGAATTTCAAAGATGATAACCGGATTGGTGGGAATGGCAACTACAGTTTCTCCCATCAGCTTCGATAACTCAATCATATATTGGTTGTGCAATTGACGCGAAAGAACAATTCCCTGACCAACCATGTCCTGTTCTGTTCCGCCCATGAACGAAAGCATTGCTTGGATCAGCGTATTCATGTGCGCCAGTTGAAATTCCTTGAGCGTTTTCAAACAGGCTGGCACGGATTGATTTTCTGCCTCGCGGCGGATGCGTTGCAATTCAACGATCTGCGCGCTTAGCAGTTCGCGCCCTGTATTTCCGGCAATGGCAACCGCATCGTCGAACTCGCGCATTATTTGATGCACGGGTTTTATCACTTCTGAAATATTTTCCGTTGCACATGGGTCAGGCGTGGATGTGGCGGTTGCGGTGGGCGTGATGGGCGTGGCGGTAAACGTGGGCGCGATTGGCGTAGGGCTGGGCGGGGGCGAGGCGATGGTTATTACCTGCTCACATGCTGAAATTAACGGCAACATAATCAGGCATAAAGCAGGAAGAAACAGCGAAATTTTTTTCATGGTCAGGCTTTCTTTTATAAAATAAGGACGGCTTGTGCAAGCCGTCCTCTGGTTGAATTTTTGCCGCGAACGTTATTTACTGGAAAGTACGTAAATGCCGGGTTCCGAAACCTTGATTACAAGGAATCCGTTTACAACTTCGCCGCCGGGTGTTTCAACCCATTCTGTTTCATTCCAAAAGAGGACGACCAAATTTGCGGCATCAACACCTTCTGGGATGGGGAAGGACAGTTCGATGTAGCCGCCAACTGGCAGCCCGACCGCGCTGATTTTGACCCCAAGGTGGAAGAGCGTTTTGTCGGCTAATTTTGCGGGCAGGTCTTTTTCATCCATTTTGGACATGAGAACATTGATGCCGCATAAATTATTGAGCAAGCCTTTGACTTCGCCTGCTGTCAATTCTGAAACGGCGCATAACGCGCTGGTGGAGGATGTTGTGGTGGTTTTGGGTTTCTTTTTCTCTCCCGTATCCTCTCCGCTGTTGGCGCAGTCTGGGTTTTGACCAAAGAAAGAATCGCCGCTTTGGTTGCCGCCAAATGACTGGGCGCCATTCAAACTCAACTGGCAGGCGTAAACATTAAGTCCGTAGGCGCTGTTGAATGTTCCGTTTCCATTGTTGGTAAATGTTCCGCCGTTAACGCTTACACTGCCTGCGTATAAATTATTATCGCCTGTAATATAAACGCCGTCATAGGTATTGTTGCTGGCAGTAACATTGTTAAGGGTTATGCTGCCGTCGGCAAAAATATCCAAGCCGTCGCCAACGTTATTGGTAAACTCGGAATTATTAACCGTAACAGACCCGGTTGTTTCAATAAATGCGCCGCTGTCCTGGTTGGATACGGATACATTATTCAGTATGATATTGGCCGTTGTGGCGTCATTGAGATCACCAATGTACAAGCCGTCAGAAGCCAGCGCGTTGATATTAATGTCGTTGATGGTCAATGAACCTGGTTTTCCATAACCGCCCCAATCGTAGAAATTTATTTCCTTACTGAAGGTTGTTTCGCCCACCACTTTATTAAATATGAAATCCCAACCGCCTTGGAAAACCAAATCAGTCAGTCCGATTTTGTTATAGTCAAGGCGGATCGCTTCGCTTACGCTGTAATCCCATGCTATATAAATGGTGCCAGCGCCAGCGTAGGAACCTGTTTCCAGCGCGTTAATCAGTCCGCTGGGCCCATTGAAACTGGCAAATTTGGATGTGCATCCTGGGCTGCCGGGCGTCACGCCTGCTGGACACCACATCGGGTCGCCGGAGAAGAGGGTTTCGGCTTCGGTTGCGCTTGCCAAACTTTCGCCGCTGGATGTTACGGGGTTGTCTATCCCGTTTTCGCCGATAATTCTTTCTTCCGTTACGCAAGGAATACCCGCTTCGGCGCCTTCTGGCAGGGGTTCGCCGTCAATCGGCTGGGGAATACATTCCTGGCTTTCGACGCTTGTTTCTTCTACTACGACTTCTTCTGCCGCCGCGCCATCGTTGGATTCAGCGACATTTTCCACAATTGTTTCATCCACGATGACTGTATTTCCGTCGATTGAGCCGTCTCCACCTGATTCATCCACTGGTGGGGCTACAGGTTCTTCAGTCGCGGGCGGGGGAGTGGCATCGTCTGCATAGGCGGTTGTAACTCCCCATGCGCTAAATGTCAGCATGAGCAATGCCAGGATGATAAAGAATGATTTTCCAAATGAGCGTTTCATTTTCTTCTCCTTTGTTACTTTAAAACGGGACTTGCTATTTTGCGGTTTCTTTGAAAAAAAAGCAAGCGCATTGGGATAATGTCGAAGTTGGCTTTGTTGCAAATAAACCCGCTAATTTTATTTGTGCTTTCAAAAGTCCGCGTAAAATTCCGCTGGTTTCGTCAATTATACTTCACACGGTCACGGTCGCGTTTTTATTTAGCCATAGATTTGGCGGATTACACAGATCCCATTCCAAACATTTTCTCCAGTGCAATTGCCGCTTCATTTTGCCAGCAGGTGTAGTTATGTCCGCCGCTGAATTCGCGGTAGGTGACATCATAGCCGTTCTCGCGCAAAATTGGTTGCAGGCGGCGGTTGTCTTCCAATAGCCAGTCAAAGCGACCCACATCCATCCAGATTTTGATCTCGCGCGCTTGTCTGGCGCGGATCAAATCCACTGCCGCGAAATCGCGCCCTTCGGATTCAAACACGCCCGACTGGCTGATGACCTTGCCGAAAATCTCAGGCATTCGCAAACCCGTGTACATGGACATCAACCCGCCGAAGGATGCGCCGAGCACGCCATACGCGCCAGGATTTTTTACGGTGTCCAGTAAATTCAACTTTTTGCGCGCCAAGGGCAGGATGATATTATCCAGCCACATAATCGTCGCATCGGAGCAGGCATATTCCACGCCGCGATGATCTCCGCCGTTTTGCAGGAATGCCATCGCAATCGGTTGAATCCGCTTTTCGTAAATCAAATTATCCACGATGATATTTAATTTTGCGCGCTCCAGATAATCCACGCCATCGTAAACGATGATCAGCGGCACAGGCTCTTTGACAGGCGGACGATAAAGATACACATCGCGTTGACCATCGTCTGCGAGCATCCATGTCTCAACCTGGTGATAGGTCACTTTTCCGCGCGGAATATTTTTCTTTTGCGCAGCAAGCAAGGTTGGAGAATGTTCGGGCATGTAAAAGAACTGGTTGTAATTTCCAAGCCCGTTATAAACTGTGTTTGTATTCAACGGGTCGGCAATTCGTTTCTTTTCGCGCGGTTCATAAAAAGCATACTCAAGATACGCTGTGACTGGCAGTTCCATCGAGTATGCCCACAGTCCCTTTTCGATGCGGATCATCTTTTGCGGATGATCCTCCCAGCCGTGAACATCATCAATTAAATGCGGCGCGGTTTTTCCCTGCCAGATAAACGTGACTTGATTGCCTTCGATGATCGGGTTGCCGTGTTCTTTTGCTTTGTCAATGAGGAGATGAGTTTTCATAGTTTTTAAGGTGACTGTTACTTTCGCGAAGCGAGTGACAGTCACCTGTTATTACCGTTTGAACGTTCCCATCAATTCCGCATTCGCCAGGATGTGACCATCCATTGCCGCGAGCAATTTTTCCTTGTCAGTCTTGGCGGGTAACGAAAGTGTGGTGTCCAGCGCATACAACTTAAAGAAATAGCGATGTGTTCCCGAAGGCGGACAGGGACCGTGATACCCAAGTGTTCCAGCAGAGGTAAAACCTTGCATAATTCCGTTGTTGAGTTCCAGGATGTTAGGCATGTTTTCTTCCAATTCACGGGTCGAGGCTGGGATGTTGTACACAACCCAATGTACCCATGTTCCCATCGGCGCGTCGGGATCATCAACGATGATGGCGAAACTTTGGGTACCAGTCGGCGGCTCTGTCCATGCCAAAACTGGGGACGCATCGTCGCCATCGCACGAAAGCTTGGAAGGGATTGCTTCTCCGCTTGCAAAAGCGGGGCTGGAAATCTCAAATGACATTGCTGTCTCCTTTGTTGATTGCGTTTCAGGAGTTGGGGGAATCTGTGCGGGTGTTGTTGCACATGCGGCAAGGCTGACGACAAGAATGCAGAAAAGAAGTTTTTTCATGATTTACCTTTCTTGGTTTTAGTCACAAAGTTTTCCCTTTGTATTCCTTTGTGCCACTTCGTGGTTGAAAAAAATTACAGATCTTCCCGCATCACACCCACGAACTGCAAAATAAAATCCGCGCCATACATTTTGCTTGGGGTTTGGAAACCTGCCTTGTAATTATCATCCAAAATACGCTTCATGATCTCGACAGAGGTCAGCGCGGTCAGATGATACGCTTCGGGAGTTTTTAATTTTGCCCGCACAACATTTTGCCGTCTGTCACTTCGGCAATTAACAGGCTAAAACCTTTTTCATTTTGTTCGCGTGTGGGTCCCGCCGCGAAGAATTTTCCGATGAA
>JAIFKY010000318.1 GCA_020049345.1 Anaerolinea sp. | reverse complement strand
AATCACATAAAATTTGCCGCGTCATGGATCTGGCAGTTCGCAACGGCGTGCCATTTATTTCGCTAATCGACTCAGGCGGGGCGCGCATTCAGGAAGGCGTGCGCTCACTGGGCGGTTACGCAGAAATTTTCAGACGCAACGCGCAGTACTCAGGCGTTGTTCCGCAAGTTAGCGTCATGCTTGGACCGTGTGCGGGCGGCGCGGCATACTCACCAGCCTTGACCGATCTGGTCATCATGGTCGAAAAATCTTCATTCATGTTTCTCACAGGTCCCGATGTGATCAAAGCCGTCACAGGCGAAGTGATCGACTCAGAATCACTGGGCGGCGCAAGCGTACACACCTCAGTCAGCGGCGTGGCGCATTTGAGCGTACACAGTGAACAGGCCGCAATTGAGATGGCGCGGCATTTCCTTTCGTATCTGCCATCCAACAATGTGGAAAACCCGCCTTTTGTACAGCCAACAGATGAACTTGGGCGCATGGATGAATCGCTCAACAGCATCATTCCACTTGAAGCGAATGAACCGTATGTCATGCACGAGGTGATCGAAAAGATCGTAGACAACGACACCTTCCTCGAAATTCAACCCGACTGGGCGCGCAACGCAATCGTCGGGCTGGCGCGGATCGGCGGGCATAGCGTAGGCATTGTCGGGCAGGAGCCTTCCATTATGGCAGGCGTAATTGACATTGACGCCGCCGACAAAATGACGCGCTTCGTGCGCATGTGCGACTGCTTCAACATTCCACTCGTCACCTTCGTTGACTCGCCAGGCTTCCTGCCGGGCATCGCGCAGGAACACGGCGGCATTATTCGTCACGGCGCAAAACTTTTATATGCCTATTCCGAAGCCACCGTGCCAAAAATTTGCGTCATCACCCGCAAAGCGTATGGCGGCGCGTATGTCGTTATGTCCAGCAAATATCTTGGAACCGATGTGACTTACGCCTGGCCATCGGCTGAAATTGCGGTGCTTGGCGCAGAAGGCGCGGCAAACATTTTATTCAAGAAACAAATTGAAACCGCTGAAGACCCATCTGCAGAACGCAAAAAACTCGCGGCTGAATATCGCGAGAAATTCAACAACCCATATTACGCGGCATCCACAGGCTATGTAGACGACATCATCGAGCCGCGCGAAAGCCGACCAAAGATCATCGCATCACTTTCAGCGCTGCGCGACAAATACGCACCCGCCCCCCCGCGCAAACATGGAAATATCCCTGTCTAAGGAACGAGAAATAAGTAACGAAAAACGCGGTTACTCACTTGTTACTCGCCTCTCGTTACTTTCTCTCGGGAAAAGAACCTATGAATAATTTACTCCTCTCCTTACAAATCACCGCCCTCGGCATGGGGCTTGTCTTTGGCGCGATCATTTTGCTTTGGTTGATGATGATCCTGCTGACCACTTTCACAGCAGATAAACAAACCCAGCCCGAAGAATCTGCCCCGCCTCAAGCTGATCCAGTTACCCAAACAGGATTCAAAGCCCAAGCCGCCGCGCTTGCTGTGGCAATTGCGCTTGCAGAACAAGGTCAGTCTGCCGCACACCCATTGCCCGAACCACCCACGGCAATTGTCTCTGCCTGGCAACTGGGAATGCGTACAAGCCAGCGCGCTCAAAAAGGAAATTTTAGAAGGCCTTAATTCTGTCATCTCGCTCTTTTGGGGGCTTAGCCCCCAAAAGAGCAGGAAGAGAACATTATGAAATATAAAATTACAATCAGCGACAAAATATACGAAGTTGAAATAGAGAACATCAATGCCAGACCTGTCATCGCTTTTGTGGACGGTGATCGGTTTGAGGTAATGCCCGAGAACAGCAACCAGCCTGGGGCTGGGAAAGAAGCGGGTGAAACAAAACCCAAAGCAGAGAAAAAATCCTTTAATCTGAATCAGCCGTCAGGTATTGCCTCATCTCCCAATCAGGCATTAAGCGGCAACACCCAAACCGCGCCACTGCCCGGAACGGTGATCGAAGTTTTTGTGAAAGCTGGCGAGAAAGTGGAAGCCGGACAGGTAATTTTGATCATTGAAGCGATGAAAATGAAAAACAGCATCCGCTCGCTGTACAGTGGAACAATCAACGAGGTGCTTGTGACCGCCGGACAAAGCGTGGCGCACAAACAGGCGTTGATCAAATTTGCAGAATTGGGCGAGGCGGCATGGATTTAAGTTCACTGCTTCCCGAATTACTAAAAGGCTTTACCCATTTCACAATTGGCAATGCGGTGATGATCACTGCCGCATTGGTATTAATTTATCTTGCGGTATTCAAAGAGATCGAACCTGTGCTGCTCATGCCCATAGGGTTTGGGTGCTTGCTGGCAAATATTCCGCTGGCTGGCATGACCGCCGTTGAAGGCATGATGGGCGTTTTATACAACGCAGGCATCAAGACCGAATTATTCCCCCTTTTGATTTTTGTCGGCGTGGGCGCGATGATTGATTTTTCGCCGCTGCTGGCACAACCGCGCATGGTCTTGCTCGGCGCTGCGGGACAATTTGGGATCTTCGGCACGCTAATCCTTGCCGTTTTATTGGGCTTTCCATTAAATCAGGCCGCATCCATCGGCGTGATTGGCGCAATTGACGGGCCGACTTCGATCTTCGTCGCCACCAAACTTGCGCCTGAATTGCTGGCCCCCATTGCGGTTGCCGCATACTCGTACATGAGTTTGATCCCAATCATTCAACCGCCCTTGATGAAGTTGCTCACCACAAAAAAAGAGCGCTTGATCAAAATGGACTACGCGCCAAAACCCATTTCAAAAACAACGTTGATATTTTTTCCAATTGTTTTAACCATTGTTGTTGGCTTGCTTGTGCCTGAAGCCACACCGTTAATTTCCATGCTGATGCTTGGAAATTTACTCAAGATGTCTGGCGTGGTGGATCGGTTAAGCAAAGCCGCAGAGAATGAGATCATCAACATTGCCACACTATTTTTAGGGCTGGCTATTGGCTCAACGATGAACGAAGCCGCGTTCCTTAATTTTGACACGGGCAAGATCATGGCGCTTGGTTTATTCGCCTTTGTACTGGATACCGTTGCAGGCTTGTTGTTCGGGAAGTTAATGTGTTTCATCTCAGGCGGAAAGATCAATCCGCTGATCGGCGCGGCGGGCATTTCGGCTTTTCCAATGGCAGGGCGTTTGGCGGCAAAAACTGCCAGCGATGAAGACCCCGATAATTTTATCCTCATGCACGCCATGGGCGCGAATACCGCCGGTCAACTGGGGAGCGTGATTGCCGGCGGAATTTTGCTTTCGGTGGTGAGTAAGATGCTGGGGTTGTAAAAGGTAATTGATAAATTGGCAATTGGTAAATTGACAATCCCGCAGGTTGAGAAATCAGCCTGCGGGATTGTTTGTAATTTTAAATATTTGCGCTATAATCAAAGTTGTCTGACAATTAAACTCAGGAGAATCTCATGACCACAATTGACCTCACAATTCACAAGGACCGCCGCGCCCGCGCGATTCAACGCGCAAAAGAGCGCAATATTATCATCCCCACTTATGCCCAAATGAAAGACCCTTCCAAAATTCCTGCAAAGATTAAAGAGGAATTGAAGGGCATTGGACTTTGGGATATTCACCCGCGCAACCTTTTTCGCATCAGTTGGAAGAATCAAGCCACCGTCTCTGGCGGCGGCTTTGGCGGAGTCAATTTCATCGAGCTTCCATCTTCGCTGACAGGAGTCAAGGCGCGCATCATTGCCGTCGTTGGCAAATGGTTTCCGACGGGCGCGCACAAAGTGGGAGCGGCGTTCAGTTGTCTGGTGCCGCGTTTGGTCACAGGCCAGTTTGACCCGACCACGCAGAAAGCAGTCTGGCCCTCCACGGGTAACTACTGCCGCGGCGGAGCGTATGACTCCGCGTTGCTGGCTTGTGAATCCATCGCCATTTTGCCCGAAGGCATGTCGAAGGAAAGATTCGAATGGCTCGAAAAAGTAGCCGGCGAGACCATCAAGACCCCCGGCACTGAATCCAACGTCAAAGAAATTTTCGACAAGTGCTGGGAACTCCGAAACTCAGGTCAAGACCTGATGATCTTTAATCAATTCGATGAGTTTGGCAATTATCTCTGGCACTACGAAGTGACAGGTCACGCCATGGAAGAAGTGTTGAAACAGGTCATGGGACCCAATGACCGCTTCCGCGCCATGGCATCGGCAACCGGTTCAGGCGGAACAATCGCCAGCGGCGACTATCTCAAGCAGATCTTCCCCGAAAGCAAGATCATCGCCAGCGAAGCCTTGCAATGCCCGACCCTTTTGGAAAACGGCTTCGGCGCGCATCGCATCGAAGGCATCGGCGACAAGCATGTGCCTTGGGTTCATAACACCAAGAACACCGATTTCATCACCGCCATTGACGACAACGCCGTGGTCAACATTGCCCGCCTCTTCAACGAAGAAAACGGACGCGCCTATCTCGCGGAAAAGGGCGTTCCCGAATCGGTCATCAACAACCTCGACCTGCTCGGATTCTCCGGCATCGCCAATGTGCTTTCCTGCATCAAAGTTGCCAAGTATTACGAAATGGACGAGAACGATGTGATGATCACCATGCTGACCGACTCGATGGAACTCTATCGCTCGCGCCTGCATGAGATGCATCAGGAATCCGGCGAGTACAGCGAGAACAACGCCGCCGGCGATTTCGCCCGCTACCTGCACGGACAATCCACAGACAACATGCTCGAACTGACCTACCCCGAACGCCGCCGCGTTCACAACCTGAAATACTACACATGGGTCGAACAGCAGGGCAAGACCTACGCGGAAATTCAGGAACAATGGTACGCCCCGAATTACTGGACGGATGTCCAAAAGCAAGCCGATGAAATTGACGAGTTGATCGTCGAATTCAACAAGGAAGTTGGTTTATCGTAGAACTAAAAACTCCGAGGTCGTAAAGACCTCGGAGTTTTATTATTCAGGCAGTGTTGTATAATGGACTTATCGGAAACGAAATTAACGTGCTGATGAATGTAGATTTTTCTTTTTTGAATCAGCGAAAATCATTTTTTTTCTGCGTCCAAAGCAAGGCTCTAAAGCCTAATTTATAAAATGCAAAATACACCCTATCTGATTCCCTGGTTTATTTCAGTTGCGCTTACTTTTTCAATGGGCGTGTATGCCACCCGTCGCAGGGAGCATTTTGCATCCACCCCATTCATTGCCATGTGCTTCTTTGCAACCCTGTGGGCATTTGGCTATATTTTTGAATTGGGTAGTACCAGTCTCGCAGTTAAATTTTGGGCGGTCAAAGTCGAATATATCGGCATTATCGGTGTGCCGCTCTCATGGACAGCATTTGCGCTCGCCAATTCGGGGAATGGAGAATGGCTGACAAAACGCAACACCACGCTGGTGTTGATCTTTCCCATCCTCACCCTTCTGGTGGTGTGGACAACGGAATATCATCACTGGTTCTTCACTGAAATCAGCACAATCACAGATAAAAGCACAGGCTTAATTTTGATCTGGAATCCGCCTGGGTGGTGGTTCTGGCTCCATGCTGTATATATTTATGGGATTTTGGTATTTGGTACATATTTCCTGCTTCGTGAATACTGGAATCAGAGGGATGTGTACCGCTCACAGGTGGTTGTTAATATCATCGCCATCCTGTTGCCATGGGTGTCGAACGGCATTGTGATTTTAAGGCTGGTGCCAATTGACATTACTTCCGTCGTCTTCTCCATCTCCATCCTGATTCTGGGATGGGGCATTCTACGCTACCGACTGCTGAATATTGTGCCCGTGGCGCATCGCTCCGTATTTGAAAGCATCTCCGACGCTGTGATCGTGCTTGACCCCAGTCTGCGTATTGTGGAGGTAAACCCCGCCGCGCTGGAACTTTTCAACCTGCAACGCAAGTCCGTGATCGGAAAATCATTCCAGGGAACTTTTCGCGAATGGGTGCAACTGGATGATCAAGCCTTAAAAACACACGGCTTGCATAAAATGATCGTCTTCGAAAACGACGGGCATCCTACGCGCTGGCTCGATCTTTTTGTCAGCGCTTTACGCCATTCACCCAGACAAAGCGGCGGACAGATCGTTACGCTTCGCGATGTAACCAGTTTGAAGGAAAACGAATCCGCGCTGGCCATTGCACGGGATGAAGCGGCGCGGGCAAATAGTTTCAAAAGCCAACTGCTTGCAAATGTCAGTCACGAGTTACGAACCCCGCTGGGAATCATCATGGGATACACCGACTTAATCATCGGCAAAGCCTACGGCGAACTGACGGAGAAACAGGTCGGCGTTCTTGGACACATCAGCGAAAGCGCCAAATATTTGGAGGCGCTTGTTTCCGGCTTGCTCGATCAGGCACAGTTGGACAGTGGAAGATTAAAACTTACCGAAAGACCTTTTGAAATCCGCGAGGTATTAGGCAAGACATGTAATCAGTTAAGTGTCCTGGCAGAAAACAAAAAAATTAAATTTAGCGCCACAATCTCCGACGACATGCCCATCTCCATCGTTGGCGACGCTCAACGGCTTAAACAAATACTCGTCAACCTGATCAGCAACGCCATCAAATTTACAGAAACGGGCGGCGTCAGCGTAAAGATTTATAAATTACACCCAAGCAAATGGGAAATGCAGGTTTCTGACACGGGACCAGGCATTCCAGAAAATGCCATTCATGCCATTTTCGAACCGTTCAAACAACTGCCCGAAGCAAACAAAATACTGCACAAAGGATATGGTCTTGGGCTTTCCATTACCAAGCAACTCATCAACCTCATGGAAGGGGATATCATCATGGAAAGTCAGGTCGGAACAGGAAGCACCATCACGGCCACCCTGCCGCTAATTACAGAAAGCCCCGAATCATGATCCACATTTATATTCTGTCTCACCCCCATATCAATCCCGCCAGCAGAAAAAACAAGCCAATCATCTGAATCAAGTGAAAAATTCCGTTGTTATCGAAGTACCAGAAAATCCCCTTCCCCGCTTTTCCAGTCGCCTGCACCACCGCCGCAAGAATGGTGACAAAAACTCCAGCCACCATCCATTCCACGCCAGACAATGTTGAAACGAAAAAAAGATAAACATAAACGCCAAGCGCAAACAGCATGGCAACCGCTTCGTAAACAATGAAAGTCATAAAGGTTCCGGGTTTCCAGACAGTGACGAGAAAAAATCCGAAGCCGACGACCAGCATCAGGGGCAGGGAATTTCGCGCGAGCGGCTCACCGCTCAAATCAAATAATGCGCCCACCACGAATAATCCAAGCGCCAGCCCAAGCGATAAATTAATCGGCATCCAAAAACGGTCGTTGGTTTTTTTTGTCATCTCAAAGCCATGAGCGGCGGCTCCAAGAAAAGATGAAAACGCCAGCAAGCCAAATATCCACGCCCAAACATCAGGCTTGAAGCCCGAAAATTGAGCAAGTTGAATTGCGGCATAAACAGCGAGTAAACCCATGAGCACATCAGTAACGGCGGTCACTCGTTCAAACGGGGAATGATGAATTGACATATTTTTTCCTTTGCGTTTTGATAACCAACATTATAATAAAGCCATGCTCAAACCAACGGATCTGATTTTGGTGTGTCTCTTGCCCGCAATGCGAGATTTGGAAATCGCGCGGCTATTGGGCTGGTACCGAATTCCGCTTCGCACCGCGCCCAAAGTTGTGGCGGTGGATTACCTGGCCTTTTACCAAGCCTCAGCATTCGCCGAGCGCAGCGGACAAATCGAATTCATCGCGCAGGTACGCGGACACGAGTTAACCACGCGCGGAGAGTTGCTGCGCGACGAGAAAGATCATCCGCGCGCGAAGGAAGAATATTACAAGATTCAACTGGGCGGATTGGAAAAATTAAACGAACCCATCAAAACCGACAAATGGAAGCGGCTGACGTTTTTATATTCCACTGGCGAGTATTTGCTCAACGCAAAGATATTAAATGATTTGGTCGTGGAAGGCGAGGAACGTCAGTTGCTATGGAAGAGCCTGCGCGAACGCGCCGAGAATGAGCAACTGTATAAAGTGGATATGCCCGAAGCAGAACTTCCCCCGGAAATCTTGATGGCTCTACTTGGAATTAAAGAAGCACAAGCAGATTACGAGACACAGGAGCAACCAAATGGCAACTTTGATTAAGAACGGAACCCTCATCACCGCGTCTGAAACCTTTCAGGCAGACATCCTCATCGAAGGCGAAACCATCGCGCTGATCGGAAAAGACCTCACCCACCCCAATGCCGAAGTGATCGACGCCACAGGCAAATTGATCATGCCCGGCGGAATTGATCCGCACGTTCATTTGGATTTGCCGATGTTCGGCACGGTTTCATCGGACGACCATTACACGGGACACAAGGCGGCGGCGTTCGGCGGGACCACCACCGCAATGGATTTTGTTGTTTTGGAAGAGCAAGGCTTCAAATACTCGGCGGACTTGTGGATGGAAAAATCTGCAAAAGCCGCAATTGATTATTCCTTCCACATGAACCTGAATCACTTCAACGACAAACTCGCCGCGGAGTTACCGTCACTGATGGAAATGGGAATCCAATCGCTGAAAGTCTTCACCGCCTACAACGGCAAACTGCGGCTCGATGACGGCGGCATTTTCCGCGCCCTGCGAATCGCCAAAGACAACGGCATGTTGATGATGGCGCATTGCGAAAATGGAGATGTGATCGAAACGCTCATTCCCGAAGCACTGGCAGCGGGACACAC
>JAIFKY010000190.1 GCA_020049345.1 Anaerolinea sp. | reverse complement strand
GTTTATGATAATCGGAGGGAGAATCACCACTGGTGAAGGGATTGGCGTTGGGGTGTTTGGCATGGGCGGTATATCTGTTGCAGGGGGAACTTCGGTTGCGGCAGTTTCATTTGTCAGTTCAGCCGCAACCAGACCCGCTTCGGGATTGTCATTCAGCCAAGCCTGTATGTCCTCCGCGCTCATTTCCCCGATCTGCGGGGGCTGCCCGGCAGCGGTGATGATGGCGGTTTGCCCGGCTGTGATCTCAACGCTGCCGAACGCATTGCTTAGGGTGCAGTGACCCTCCAGACAGGTGACTCTGGTCTCGCCGCTGTTTGGGTCGTAACTTACGCTCATATAGGAACCGCGCACCGCCGCTGTGCCAGTGGGGGTTTCCACCTGTGTTGAACCACCGCTGAGAATGATAAATAATTTTCCTATTGCCAATTCAACGCGAGTGTTCAAACTTCCATTTGCCGCTTCATTGGACGCCAGTGTGAAGAGCGAGTTTGGCGCCACGCGAATGATGGTGCCGGTTGAAAGGTCAAGCCGAATGCGCCCATCAGTGCCGGTTAGCGCCTGTCCGTTTACATTCAGGAAGGAATTGAGTTGGGCAGGCGAAAATACATTCTGGTCAGCCTGCCTGGTCTCGACCTTGCCCGTGATTTCGCTCAACATGGCTGAAAGCGCGGATGATGTGGCAGTCGTGACCGCTGCCGGGGAAGCGACCGACTCGGGTTTAGGCGCGCAGGCATTGAGCGCAATCACCAGAACAAAAAAGATAGAAACAAAGGCAATGGGGTGTCTGTTTTTCATTCTTCCTCCAAAATCACCAACACAGGCAATGAATTGATAATGGCAAGCGGCGCCGCTTTGGGTGTTTTTCCTGAAAAGGCGGCTGCCAGTTTATGATTATGTCAATAATACTAGCACAGATTTCTGTCTGGAGAGTTTCCAAATCAGCTTAAATAATGACTGCTCAGCCCTGTGTTTTATCCGCCAATCTGCGCGAATTTTCGCTAATCTTTGGAAGATTTTCTTGGTTGTAACAAATTAATTCGCGTTGATTAGTGTAGATTAGCGGACAAAGTCGAATTTTCGGGTTTTGCCTGAGTAAGTTATAGCCCGAAGTAATCTGCGATCAACAGCGCTGAGATTGTTTTGCTGCCAGAGAGAGCAGCGGTTTCCAATGACAACTGGGTCATTACTCTGGGATGCCCAATGTCCTTGCTTATTTGTGGAGGACTTTTTACATTCCTACAATGTATAATCATTAAGTGCAAGACAAAAACTTATGCGGCATATTTTTTGCTCTGACTTCAAGTTTGTCCGCTCAATAGAAGACTGAAAGGCACTGAGCGCGACAGGAGTAATAGATGGCTTCCAAAATACTGACAAATTTTCAACACAAATCACTTTTGAAAATTCCCCTGCGTTTTGTGTTGCTGGTTCCATTTTTGCTGATCCTTGTCATCGCCGTAGGCGCCACAAGCTATATTGCCTTTGTGAATGGGCAAAATGCTGTCAATGATGTCGCGCGCCAATTGCGCAGCGAGGTATCTGCCCGTATTGAAGATCATCTGCAGCGTTTTCTGCAAGTTCCCCATGCGACCAATCAACAGAATATCTTATCCATTCAGCAAGGTTGGTTGAATACAAACAACACGGAGATATTGCAATTTTATTTTTTAGAGCAGGTAAAGACTCATCCATCAATTACCAGCATTTATTTTGGCAACGCAGACGGCGGAATTGTGGGCAGTGGGCGCGAGGGGGCTGATGGTTCCCTATATGTCTATAGTACTGAAGCCATGAAAGCCGGTGCCTTCAATAAATATGCTGTTGATAGCGCAGGGGAAATGGGGAATTTGCTATTGAGTATTCCGAATTTTGATGCGCGTACCCGCCCCTGGTATGGCGGAGCAGTACAAAAAGGAACCTCCACCTGGAACAATATTTACATTCCATTCACAGGACAGGACATGGCAATTTCTGCCAGTTCCCCGGTCTACGACGAACAGCATCGCCTGCTGGGCGTTGTCTCTGTGGATATTTTTCTTTCACAAATCGAGAATTTCCTACAGACTTTGAAGATCAGCAAATCGGGGCAAAGTTTTATTATGGAGCGATCTGGTCTGTTGGTGGCTTCATCCGCCGCAGAAAAGCCCTTCACCCAGGTCAATGGTGAATTGGAACGAATTGATGCGCGTAACAGCCAGATGCCCATTGTGAAGGCTTCTGCTGAATTTTTGCGGGAACGCTTTGGTGAAAACTACGCGGTCATCGGCGCGGAGCAATTTGATTTTGAAATTGAGGGAGAACGCTATTTTCTGAATGTATCGCCTGTACGCGACCCATACGGCATTGACTGGCTGGTTGTGGTGGTCATCCCCGAATCGGATTTTATGGCGGAAATTATCAAAACGAATCTGATGACCGTTTTGGTCAGCCTGGTGGCGCTGGCGTTTTCCATTTTGCTAAGCGATTTTATCGCTCAAAAAATAGCCAGCCGTATTTCAGATATTAACCAAACCGCGCAGGCATTTATCAGCGGCGGAGAATCAACCTTGGTTTTGGGCAACAGCCGCATCAAAGAGATTGACGAATTGACCGTTTTCTTCGCCGAAATGAAGTTCCAACTCAGCCAGACGCTAAATGATTTACACACCGAAATCAATACAAGGAAGCAGTCGGAAGAGGCGGTAGAGCAAATCCGCAAAAATTACGAAACCTTTTTCAACAGCATAGATAACTTCCTGTTTGTTTTGGACGAACAAGGGAACATCATACATACAAACAAGACCGTGACAGTCCGCTTGGGATATTCACTCGCGGAACTTTTGGGAAACTCAGTCCTTATGGTTCACCCGCCCGAACGCAGGGAGGAAGCCGGGCGGATTGTTGGTGAGATGCTGGCTGGCGCCGCTGAATTTTGCCCGGTGCCGATCATGGCAAAATCGGGCGAACAAATCCCCGTGGAAACAAGAGTGACGTCCGGATTCTGGGATGGAAAGCCTGCCATCTTTGGCGTCACCAAGGATATTTCCCAGATCAAATTGTCAGAGGAAAAATTCTCCAAAGCCTTTCAGTCCAACCCGACATTGATGGCTTTGAGCCGTTTGGAAGACGGCGCTTATATCGATGTTAACGCTGTATTCCTCGAAACACTTGGCTTTACGCGCGATGAAGTGATTGGTAAAACATCCACAAAACTTGGGCTCTTTGTTGATGCAGACCAGCGCAACCAGACCATTGAAAAAATAAAACAGGCTGGGGCGGTAAAAGATATTGAAGTAACGGTAAGAACGAAAGACGGTTTAAACCGATACGGTTTGTTTTCTGCCGACAGCGTTTACATTGGCGAAGACCTGTGCTTGTTGACAGTGATGGTGGACATTACCGAACGCAAACAGGCAGAAGAGGCGTTGCGCGAGAGCCAGTCACTTTATCATTCACTCGTTGAAGTCTCGCCCTTGAGCATTTGCCGCAAAGATCTGGCGGGGCGCTTTACATTTGCCAACCGACGCTTTTTGGAGTTGTCGCAGATCACACTTACGGACCTTGTGGGTAAGACCGATTTCGATCTGCACCCGTCTGAACTGGCGGAGAAATATCGGCGTGATGATAAAGCCATAATAGACAGTGGGCAGGTTCAGGAGCTCATTGAAGAGCGTATTATCATCGGCGATGAGTCTATTATGGTGCAAAGCATCAAGACGCCAATTTACGACGGCACCGGAAAAGTGAATGGCATACAAATTTCCTTCTGGGATATCACTGAGCGCAAGCGGGCGGAGAAGGCGCTAAAAGAAAGCGAGGAACGCTTGCGGGAGGTGTTGGAAAATTCGCTGGACGCATCCTACAAGCGCGATCTGCGAACCAATGCCTACGACTATTTCAGTCCGGTTTCCGAGCGGATTTTTGGCTATACCCAGGACGAAATGAAAACCCTACCCATTGATAGTGTTTTGGATTTGATGCACCCTGATGATGCGCCTCAACTTGAACGTGTGCTTGCCCAAGCCATGTCTGACTCTGGCGGCACATCCTGGCAAACGGAATATCGCTTCAAGCATAAAGATGGTCAATACCGCTGGCTGCATGATCAATTCACGGTCATGCGCGACGGACAAAACCAGCCGGTTGCATTGATTGGCAGCGTGGGCGATATCACCGAGCGCAAGCAGATGGAAGAGGCGCTGCGCCAGAGCGAAGAAAAATACCGATCAGTGGCAAACTTTACCTATGATTGGGAAGCTTGGTACGCCCCCGATGGCGCTTATATCTATATCTCCCCATCCTGTGAACGAATCAGCGGGTACACAGCCGCACAATTTTTATCCAACCCTAACCTTGTTGTGGAGATCGCGCACCCGGATGACAGGGAAAAGGTAGCTGAACATTTTGACATGGCTTTTCACCATTGCAGGGAACAGGATATGCGACTTGATTTTCGTATTATCACACTGGGCGGTGAAACACGCTGGATTAGCCATCACTGCACGGCGATATATAGCGAAGGCGGGCATTGCTTGGGACGCCGCGAAAGCAACCGCGACATCACCGAGCGCAAGCAGATGGAAAATGAACTTCAGGCTCAGCGCGATTTTGCCACCCAGATCATCAACGCCATGGGACAGGGGCTGACCGTTACGGATGCAGAGGGAAGATTCGAATTTGTCAACCAGGCATATGCCCGCCTCTTTGGGTATGAAGCGGCGGACCTCATCGGAAAATATCCTGCGGATGTAACCGCGCCCGAGGACCGCGCAACCCTGATTGTGCAAAAGGCGCTGCGGCAGGCTGGAAAAACCTCGACTTATGAATCGCGTTTGCATCGTCCGGATGGCAGTGCGGCGCTAGTGTTGATTACGGGTGTGCCGCGCGAACGCAATGGAAAGTATAGCGGCGCGATTGCGGTTATCACCGACCTGACGGAACAGAAGCGGGTTGAAGATGAATTGCGTCACGCCCGCGACGAACTGGAACTTGCAAATCAAAAACTTGAGCAGGCGCTTGCCCGCGAACAAAAACTGGCGCGCACTGATTCGCTCACCGGGGTGACCAGCCGCGGCGCCTTGTTTGAACTTGCCGAACGCAAGTTCAACGTCGCCTTGCGCTATCGGCTGCCGTTTTCCATCATGCTGTTCGATATTGATCACTTCAAACAGATCAACGACACCTTTGGTCATGCCGTGGGCGACCAGGCATTACGGCGTATTACCCAGGTTGTTTGTGAGCAAATCCGTGCGGCAGATGTGATCGGGCGTTACGGCGGCGATGAATTTGTCATCCTGTTGCCCCAATCCTCCGTGCAGGAGGCGGCGAACCTTGCGGTACGTATCCATGCCAGCATCGCAGACATTTGCATGAATACCGAAAGGGGTACGCATACGCTTACGATTAGTCTCGGTATTTCTCAAATGATCCATAAAACCGGGCAAACCACCGGGGTAGATACACTGGAAGCGCTTTTCCTGCGCGCCGATCAGGCTTTGTATGCCGCAAAACAAGCCGGGCGTAACCGCACTGTGATCTCCGAAGAATAATCCACCCTTGCGGGGGGTGGGCAGTCATTCCACAGACGGCTACAATAACGGGTAATTGTTGGAGGAATTTTTTCATGAGAAATTATGATACAAAGGAAAAACGCGCGCTGGCTGTATATGTTTTCATTTTTCTTTTGCTGACGCTGGGCATTGCCATCGGCGGACACTTTTCCTACAGTAATTTTGAACAGGAATTTCACCGCCAGGCAGGGAACCAGGTTTCTGCAATTGCAGAGCTTAAAGAAAACGCTCTGGTGGATTGGCGCAGGGAACGTTTGATTGACGCCCAATCCTTTTATCGCAATTCAGTCTTCTCAGGGTTGGTGGAACGTTATTTTGAAAATCCCGCCGATGATGAGACGAAGAAGCAAATTATCTCCCGCCTGGAGTTTTACCAATCCTTTGCCCAATATGACACGGTCTGTCTGTTGGACTTAACAGGAATCCACAGGCTGGTTATCCCCGCCAACTTGGAGGAATTCAAAAAGGTGGATGCGCTGCTGATGGCTGATGCCGCCGCAAGCCTTGATTCGGGAAACGTCATTTTTAGGGATTTTCAACGTGACCCGAATGTGGAAGGCAAAATTTACATTTCCATTTTGGTTCCCCTCTTTGCCGAACAGAGCGATGGGCGCCCATTGGGTGTTCTTGTATTGCATGTCAACCCTGAAACTTATCTTTACCCTTATATCAGTCAATGGCCCATTCCAAGCGATACCGCCGAAACCCTGCTTGTCCGCCGTGACGGGCAGGACGTTCTGTTTCTGAGTCAACTGCGCTTTGAACAGGATGCAGCGTTGAACCTGCGCTTCCCGCTGACCAGAACCGATCTTCCCGCCGTCAAAGCAGTGTTGGGGCAAACCGGGCTTGTGGAAGGGGCGGACTATCGCGGTAAACAAGTCCTGGCTGATATGCGCCCTGTGCCTGATTCGCCCTGGTTCCTGCTTTCCAAAGTGGATGTGGATGAAGTGTATGCGCCGCTGAGAACAAGGTTGTGGCAAACCATGTTAATCATTGGCATGGCAATTTTTGTGGCAGGCGCAGGACTTTTAACGATCTGGCGGCAGCAGCGCGTCCTTTTCTACCGCGCCCAGGCTGAGGCGGCAGGGGCGTTGCGCGAGAGCGAGGAAAAATTTCGCAAGGCGTTTATCCTCAGCCCCGATTCGGTCAATATTAATCGCCTGGAAGACGGCATGTATGTCTCGATCAACAATGGCTTTACCAAAATTACAGGATATGCCCCCGATGAGGTGATTGGAAAAACTTCGCTCGAATTGGATATTTGGGTTGACTCGCAGGACCGCCAAAGGCTGGTGGCTGGCTTGAAAAAAACTGGCGAAGTGGAAAACCTCGAAGCACGTTTCCGCGCAAAGAATGGGGACATCTTATATGGCTTGATGTCCGCATCAATGCTGGAATTGAACGGCGTTCCGCATATTATCAATATTACCCGCGACATCACCGAGCGCAAGCGGGCGGATAAGTCTTTGCGCGAGAGTGAAGAAAAAATGCGCAGCATCTTTCGGGTTGCCCCGACCGGCATTGGGGTCGTCAAAGACAGGGTGCTGTACGAAGTCAATCCACGGATCTGTGAAATGACAGGATTTACCATGGAAGAATTGGTCGGGCAAAGCGCCAGAACGTTATATCCAACACAGGAGGAATTCGAATGGGTCGGGCGCGAGAAATATAAACAGATTGCCGAAAAAGGCAGCGGGTCGGTTGAGACGCGCTGGCAGAAAAAAGACGGCTCCATCATTGACGTCCTCCTTGCATCCACTCCGATTGACCTTGCAGACCTTTCCAAAGGAGTGACATTCACAGCCCTTGACATCACCGAGCGCAAACGGGCAGAGGAGGAACTGATCAGGCAGACAACTCTATTCCGGGACTTGTTCGAAGGTTCTCCAGAAGCCATTGCGATTGTAGATCAGGAGGACCGCATTCTTAATGTGAACCGGTCTTTTGAAACCCTTTTTGGCTATCTTGAAGCCGAGGCTCAGGGTCATTACGTCAATGACCTACTGGTTTCTGAGCCATACTTGGATGAAGCCCGAGGTATTAATCAAATATCCCTTGGGTACGGCCAAATCGTGGAAAGGGAGGTGGTACGCCATACAAAGGACGGCAGTCTGGTGAATGTATCCTTGATCGGGTATCCTGTTTTCCTCAAACAACGACCAATTGGAGGGTTCTCCATATATCGGGACATTACCGAACGCAAACAGGTGGAGGTGGTATTGAAGGAGAATAAGGCGATATTCTCATCATTCCTTGAACACAGCCCGGTGTACGTTTTCTTCAAAGACAAGGATACCCGCCTGCTCATGTTGAGCAAAAACTACGAACAAATGCTTGGAATGCCCATCAGCGATTTGCTTGGAAAGACGATGGATGATCTCTTCCCCTCCGACCTTGCCAAAAGCATGGTGGCGGATGACCAGCGGGTCTTGAATGAAGGCAGGCGCATTAATGTAGTGGAGGAATTCAATGGACGTACCTACGAAACTACAAAGTTTCCTGTTCTCAAAGACGGCAAGCCGTACATATTGGCTGGCTTTACCCTCGATATTACAGAACGAAAACAGGCAGAGGAGGCGTTAAAACAAAGTGAAGAGCAATATCGCCTGCTTGTGGAAAACCAAACCGATCTTGTTGTAAAAGTTGACAACCGGGGTAGTTTCCTTTACGTCAGTCCAAGTTATTGCAAATTGTTCGGAAAAACAGAGACCGAATTGCTTGGGCATTCTTTTGTTCCCCTTGTCCATAAAGATGACATCGAAGCGACACAAGACGAAATGAAGAAACTTTACCAGTTTCCGTATACCTGTGAAGTCGAACAACGGGCAATGACAAAGAATGGATGGCGCTGGCTTAACTGGTCTGACACTGCGGAAATAAACCAAAATGATGAGCTTGTTTCAATTATCGGGGTTGGCAGGGATATTACCGACCGCAAGCGGGCGGAGGAGGCGCTGCGTGAGAGTGAATCAAGATTCCGCACACTGTTTGAACAGGCGGCTGTTGGCGTGGCTCAATTGGACACAAATACCGGACGCTTTATCAGCATCAACCAAAAATATTGCGATATTCTTGGCTACACCCAGCAGGAAATGCTCGACCTGGATTTCCATACGATTACACATCCCGATGACCTTATCCTTGATCTGGCAAATATGCAAAAGCTGATCGCCGGGGAAATCCATGAGTT
>JAIFKY010000147.1 GCA_020049345.1 Anaerolinea sp. | reverse complement strand
TCGCGCGTGGTTGCGGATGGGCTTGCAAAGCAGGCAATAATAACTCCCTCGGCAGCGACATACCACCACCAGCGTTGACCTTTGAGCAGCAGTTTTAATTCCGCGGTCAGGACGGTGAAAAAACTGAAGCGGCTGGCGGAATTGTTTAGTTTGGTCAAATGAGGCGCGGCAATTGTCTGGGGCGCCGCATCAGGCACGTGAAGGGTCAAATCTGTCGAAGAAAAGCGCGGCGAGTAAACTCAAAAGGATTGCGAGTCCAATCAAAAGGATTGCGAGTCCAATGAAGGCAAGACGGGTAATGATGATGGCGGGAGTCCACTCGATACCTGTCCACGTGAAGGTGCCGATGATCGGCGTATCCATGCCGCCGAGCATGAAACTGTTATCGTATTCGGGAAAGACTTTAAGAACTTCTTCGGTCATGTCTGCTTTGAGCAGGGCTAGCCCCAGCGTATGCAAATATCCAAGTTAGTCGAGTACTACTGGTTCATTCGTCCAAATTGATGGAGTAAAACAGTTCTTTTATGACACGAGTGGATATAACACAGGTTATCTTTTTTAGTTTGGTTTCCTGCATACTGTAGTTCGAACGGATGATTGAACTAGCCAGCATAGGGTTCGCCAAAAGTATCAAGAATTGCGGTTACGCCAATGTATCTGCTTTAAAAACCTTACTTATTCGCATGGATAACTTGAGGTGATATGATGGCATTTTTTGAATAAAGCATATCGTCTTGTATGTTATTTCACATTACCTATTTGATTTAGGGTCTTTCGCTTATAATTTATTTAATACATTCCCAGGTAAATAAAGGAGTTACAACCATGCTACATGAACCCGCAACACCTGCTGGAAAAGACCCAGCCAGCCCATATAAAACACGTTTAGGAATTTGGATGTTTGTTTTTTATTCCCTTTTCTATGCAAGTTTTGTAGCAATTAACCTTTTGAGTCCCCTATCCATGGCAACGATTGTCTTTGCAGGACTTAATTTGGCGACTGTTTACGGGTTTGCGTTGATCATCGTGGCGTTGATCGAAGCCCTGATCTATGATGGAATGTGCCGCAAAAAAGAAGCGGAATTTGCGAAGGCTGAAAAATCAAAAGGTGGCAAGACCAGGTCAAAGAAGGGAAAGGCTTAATCTCATGGCAATCATCATTTTTATCATCTTTGTGGTTTTTGTTATTGGGCTTTCCTTGTATTTAGGCAGTAAGGCCAAAACATCCAGCGGATATTATGCGGCTGGCGGTCAGATTCACTGGGGAGTGAACGGTATCGCTTTCGCGGGGGATTATCTCTCGGCGGCGTCTTTTCTCGGCATCTGCGGCATGATCGCCACCGTCGGCTATGACGGCTTCCTGTACTCCATCGGCTATCTGGCGGGTTGGATCGTGGCGCTTTTTGTGGTGGCTGAACCGCTTAAACGGCTTGGCAAATACACCTTCACTGATGCAGTGGACGCCAACTACAACTCACGCGGCATCAAACTGTTCGCCGCTATCAGTACACTGGTTGTCTCCATTTGTTATCTCATCCCGCAAATGGTGGGCGCGGGTGTGTTGGTGGAACCTTTGCTCGGCATTCCTCATTCGTGGGGCGTGGTAATGGTCGGCGCGATTGTGATCACCATCGTTGCCACCGCGGGCATGGCATCCACAACGTATGTGCAATTTTTGAAAGGCTCCCTGCTTATCATTTTCTCCACCGTTTTGGTGGGCGCGGTAGTCGTGCGTGGTCTTTCCACCAAGCCAGATCAGGGCGGCGCAGTTGAATTCTATGAATATTCGCATCTCGCTGCGACAAAAATTGGAGACCAAATCACTGTCACCGATGCGGGTTGGAATGTCCTGGAGCAAGCAGAAGTCAAAGGCGGATTATCATTTGTCAAACTTGGTCGGGATGGCAAGGAAAGCTGGTGGTACGTCTCTAACAGCGACGGCGTCATCACGCTCAAAGAGTCTCAATTTGTGGTTGCAAAAACAGATGGCAAATGGATCAACGGCGCACCCGCTTCTGCGACCAATCAACTCCGACAGGTGGGTAACATCGAAAAAATTCGCGGCGAGAGCGATGTCACAACTGGCAGCCTTTCCATCTTTGAATATTTGTCTATCCTGACCGATAAAGACACCTCTGTCCAGACCTGGAAGACAGCCAGTTTTGTAGATAGCGACGGCGAAAAGGTAACTGTCTATTATCCCAAGGTTGTATCGGGCGACCTAATCATGCGCCCTGGTTTGAAGTTCAAAGTCGAAGGCACTTTGTTGGAGCGGCTGGACTTCATCTCGTTGATGTTGGCGCTGTTCCTCGGAACCGCCGCCCTGCCGCATATTCTCATCCGCTATTACACCGTGCCCAGCCCCGCCAGTGCGCGCAAATCCACGATTGTGGCGATTGCCTCGATTGGCTTTTTCTACATGTTGACTCTGTTCATGGGCTTGGGCGCCATGACAAGCGGCGTGATTAACCCAGCAGACAGCAACATGGCAGCGCCGCTTCTGGCGCGTTCATTTGGCGAGTTACTCTTTGCGGTAATCTCAGCTATTGCCTTTGCCACCGTTCTCGGAACCGTCAGCGGCTTGATCGTGGCTGCTTCAGGCGCAGTCGCGCACGACTTGATGGATCGCTACATGAACTTCCAAATGGATGACCGCCAGAAAGTACGCGCTGGTAAAATTTCAGCCTTTGTCATCGGCGGCATTGCCATTCTGTTAGGCATCCTGTTCAAAGGCATGAACGTGACATTCCTCGTTGGTTTGGCGTTTGCAGTGGCGGCTTCAGCCAACCTGCCTGCCATTCTTATGCTTTTGTTTTGGAAGAAGACCACAGCCAGAGGCATCGCCGCCTCGATTGTGGTGGGCATCGTTGCCTCTTTGAGTTTGATCGCTTTTTCGCCCGAACTTTATACGCTCTACGGGCTGAATCCGCTTGACGCGCCGATTCCGCTCAACAACCCTGGAATTGTTTCCATCCCGTTGAGTTTTATCACGTTGGTGGTGGTGTCGTTACTCACGCCAAAAGCCGAAGCGGTCAAGGTATAAAACACAAGCAGGTATAGAGAAATCCGTGTTGCGTCTTGCGTTTTAAAGGTTTACGCAACACGCAACATCCCCGATTTATTTATGAGCGATTCGATCTTCGTCAATTTTCATTGTCACTCCCTCTTTAGCGATGGCGAACAGACTCCCGAAGCGCTGGCTGGGAATTTGGCTTCGGCAGGCGTGCGTTACATCGCATTGACAGACCACGACACGATTGAAGGATTGCCGCGTTTTCAGGAGGCGCTCAAGAAACGCGGACTCGCTTTTTTGCCTGGCGTGGAATTGACCACCCAATTTGATGGGCGTGAAGCGCATCTGCTTGGTTATGGTTTCGATCCACAGCATCCAGAACTGGCGGCGACGCTTTCATCCATGCGCCAGATACGCGGATTGGAGGTGCATAGCATCGCCGAGTCGATCCGCAAGGCTGGCAACAGCCGTCCGAATGGCACAGACACAGCCCCTGCCGTTAGCGCCGCCCCGCATGGTCACCTGCAAGTTGGTGAAGCCATCGCGTTGATTCATCGCGCAGGCGGGTGCATCTTTTGGGCGCATCCGCTCCACTTTGAATCTGACATGGAACAATTGGATGGTTTAATCGGGGAGTTAAAATCCAAAGGATTGGATGGCGTCGAAGCAATCTATGCCCAGTTTTCAGAAACAGAACAACTCGCATTGCGTTCACTCGCACAAAAGCATGACCTGCTGATTTGCGCAGGAACTGATTTCCACTTCAGTAATGATTCTTACGGGATAGAAATGCCCCGCGAAGACTGGATCAAGTTTCGGGAAGCGGTCTTTTCGAGTCCCAATTTCACGACAGACATATCCGCTGCTGAAAAATCATCTTCCATCGCCCAAGACTCTCACGCAAATCCATCTGGAACGCTTCGCGTGCATCATTTTCAACGGCGTTCTTTTGCCTTGCGAATTTTTCTACCCACTTTGATTGCGATTGGTTTATTCCTCGCCGTTATCTGGGGTCTCATCCTGCCTTCGTTTGAACACACCCTGCTGGAACGCAAGCGCGAGTTGATCCATGAGTTGACCAATTCCGCCTGGAGCATTCTTGCGTCGTATGAGCGCGATGAACAGAATGGTTTGATCACGCGCGAGCAAGCGCAGGCACAGGCGATTGCTCGCATCGAGGCTTTGCGCTACGGCGAAGAAGGCAAAGATTATTTCTGGATTCAAGATATGCAGCCGCGCATGATCATGCATCCGTATCGCCAGGATCTAAATGGTCAGGACTTGACCAGTTTTACAGACCCGCGCGGGGTTCCCATCTTTGTCGAATTCGCGCAACTGGTTCGCCGTGAAGATGAGGGGTACATTGATTATGTCTGGCAATGGAAGGATGACCCGCAGCGTTTGGAGCCGAAAGAATCTTTCGTGAAAGGCTTTGAACCCTGGGGCTGGGTCATCGGCACAGGAATTTATACAGACGATGTTAATAATGAAATTGCGAGCATCGAAAAAAATCTCATCAACACATCGCTGGCAATTTCAGGCGTGGTTGTTTTGTTGCTCTTGTTTGTCCTTCAACAAAGTTTGCGGGTTGAGAAAGAACGTCAGGAAGTGGTGGATAATCTGCACGCATCAACCGAGCGTTATCACACGCTGATCGAAGCCACCACTGAAGGCACTCTGCTGGTTCTGGACAATCGCTGCTACTATGCCAATCCCACTTTTCTAAACATGCTTGGCTACACAACCCGCCAATTGGAATTTCTGGAACTAGCTGACCTATTGCCCCGCGAAGCGAGTAACGAAGCCATTTGGGAGCGGTTCGAGCGGATGAACAGCGATCCGACCGCGCCCGAATCTGAGTCGCAGGAAGGTTGCTTAAAACACGCTGACGGTTCTTTCGTCGAATGTGTCTTGACCTTGAACCCGATCACGTTTGGCGGACAAAGTGGATTTATCCTGCTGGCGAAAAACGTTGCCCGTCAATCTGCTTTCCTTACCGCTGACGTGCTGGCGCAGTCAGCACAAACAGCCCCGATTGGAATATTCCGTGCGCGGGCTGCGCGACGTGGCGTATTTCTGGAAATAAACCAGACAGGACGCTCCCTTATTCGTTCTTTATCCATTGCAGAAGTAGCCCAACCATTGCTTGCTGATCTTTTCTCTGATCCCGCCGAATATGATGAGATGTTCCAAACCCTGCTCGCTGGCGGAGAAATTACAAATCACATCATCCACATCGAAACCAGCGATGCCGCCACCCGCTTCCTCGCTCTTTCGGCGCGGCTGGTGCGTGACGAAAACAATCACCCCATATATATTGATGGCGTGCTGGAAGACATCACAACTGTCCGCAAGCAGGAAGCAAGCCGTGAGGCGCTGATCGAAAAATTGCAGGCATCGCTTTTATTTTTGCATGAACCCATCACCAGCCTGGGGCGCGATGTCGTCATCTGTGACATGAACACAACAGTTGAGCAACTCGCCAAACAGATGACCGCGCGGAATGTTACTGCGGCGCTGGTTGCCAGTGAAACATCTGCCATCATTGGCATTGTCACCGACCACGACCTGCGCGCTCGCGTTCTGGCTGAGAGAATAAAACTGAGCACACCCATCCATAGCGTCATGAGCGCGCCGCTGACAAAAATTTCGGAGAATGCGCTCATTTACGAAACGCTGATGCGTATGGAGGAAAAAGGCGTTCGGCATCTGGCTGTGGAAGACCAAAACGGTCAGATCGTGAGCGTGATCGATAACAAATCCCTGATCCAATTTCAGCGCTATGGACCCATTGTGCTCGCGCGCGAAATTGCCCGCGCAGAAACTCCAGCCGATGTGGCTCATTGCTGCGAGCGCATTTATCCGCTGGTCAAGACGCTGATGGATAGCAGCGCCAAGCCGCGGCATGTCACCAATATGTTGGCTGCCACTTGCGATGCCGCCACCGAGCGCCTGATCCAACTTGCCATCGAAGAACTTGGCACGCCGCCCACCGCCTTCGCCTTTATCGGCATGGGCAGTCAGGGACGGCAGGAACAAACCCTGCTGACCGATCAGGATAATGGAATCATCTTTGCACCCGCCGCCGATGCAGACCCAGCTCAGGTTGCGGATTACTTCCTGCGTCTGGGAGCGGTTGTGTGTGAGGGCTTGGATCGCGCGGGATATTCGTTCTGCCGCGGACAGGTTATGGCGAGCAATCCGCGTTGGTGCAAATCGCTACCCGACTGGATTTCCAGTTTCGACGAATGGGTTCATAAATCAGAGCCGCAGGAAATTATTGACATCAGCGTTTTCTTTGATTTCCGCACCGTTTATGGTGACGCGGAACTGACTCACGAATTGCGTCGAACCATTCACGCCGCCCTGCTGGATGAACCAGCCTTCTTTCATCATTTCGCGCAAAACGCGTTGATGTTCAAGCCGCCCTTCCGCCTGCTTGGCAACATTTACTTAAGCGGCGGCGCGACTGAACATGCGGGGGAAATCAGCTTAAAAGATGCCATGATGCCGATAGTCAGTTTTGCGCGGCTGTATGCCCTGCGTCATCAAATCAACCAAACGCATACACTGGAACGTATTGAAGCATTGAGCGAAAGAAACCTGATCCTGCCTTCCAGTCGGGACGAGATTGTTGCCGCCTATGATTTCCTGATGCAACTGCGCCTGCAAAATCAACTTGCGGCAATCCAGAACGGACGAACACCCCAAAATATCATCCACCCTAACAAGTTGGGATACATTCAGCAGGAATTATTAAAACAAGCCTTTGCCCAAATTGCGGCGGTGCAAAAGAAAGTCAGCTATGATTTTCTCGGAGGGATTTAATTGGTTATCTGGCGCAGCCATAATCACAATCCGTGGTGATATATAACGTCCGTGAGATAACAAGTTACAAGTAACGTATGCTGGCTACTTCACTCATCCGTCTGATTTTTTAGGTTTTTACGCAGGATTTTCGATCGGGGGATCGTCCTTTTACCCTCAAGGTGGGATCAGTGTGTTTTTCAAAAAAACACACTGGGATTATCTGAAAGATTTTTTGGCAAACGCGCCAATCACAAGCAGCAAAATACAATTTGATTTCATATCTTGATCTTCGATAAACAGTATTCACCCTTGTTCGTTCAATTCTTGACCTGCAAAGATATAGGTCAGTTCAGATATGTCGCACGCGAATAGCTATGATGCAGTCCCCCAAGTATTGCCTTCGAGGTGACCTGTCCTTTCATTGGCTTTGATCTTGTCAAATCATATTGATCGGGGATCCGCTGTTCAATCCCCTGATGTGGTCGTTCCTGATTGAAGTATGCTGTATATACGTTGACCACCTACCGTAAATGTTTGTCATCATGGATCAGGATATGGTCCATGCACTCCCTACGTAGACTCTCCATAAACCTTTCACAAACCCCATCGGCTTGTGGCGTTCGATACGGTGTCTTCAACTCTTTGATACCTGAACTCACCTCCACTGCTGAAAAGTGCGCGGCATATTTGCTGTCACGATCACGGATCAGATACTTCGGACCACTCCCCCACGGTATTACTTCTCATAATTGTTGCGCGGCCCATTCATCCGTTGGGTATTTTGTTACTCCTGTATATACTATTCGTCGCGTTTTCAACTCCATCTCTACAAATACATACCATTGCCGGAACAACCAGTCGGTTACTACCGTAAAGTCGCATGCCCAGATGCCACTCGCTTGATTCTTCAGGAAGGTCGCCCAAGTTTGGGTTGAAGAGCGCGATTTCCTCTCTTTGTATTCGTTCCGCTCCCCATAGCTGATTCTCTTTTGCCATCTTTTCGATCAGCGCGATTGTTGCGTCAGAAATCTTTGGCTCGCCTTGCGATCTCTTCCACCAATACATGCCAAATAATTCCCGATGCCAGCGCAAAAGTATATCGGGCTGAACGATGTGTAGGGCTTGTTTCCAAAACTTCGTAAAACGGGAAAGCAACACCAAGAGAAAACGATCGGGGTTGGTCAGCTGAGGTCGCTTGATCTGTCGATTCAGCACGATCAATTGTTGGCACAACAACGCATTTTCTACAACCAGATTGGTATGACTACGAGTCAGATCTGAAAGTAGGTCGATGATTAAGACCGAAGTGACCGGCTTTATCCAGAGCTTGATACGCTCTTGAAACCAGAGAAGGATTTTGCCCATCACGCTGCTCCCGGGAAATTATGAGATGAGAGTAAAACAACATGATAACCTTCTTTGCCGCTCCAATCCGGGCGGATGAACCAAGTAGCCAGCACAGGTCGCTGAATTTGCGCGGATGACTCCGTCCGCACGCCCGGTCAATGATGGTTTGCCTGACCCATTAACGGAGCGCGAACTCGATGTTTTACGATTGCTGGCAGAGGGCATGAGCAACCGCGAGATCGGAAATAAACTCAGCCCCACCGAAGGCACTGTAAAACACTATGTTACCAACGTTTTGCAAAAAATCGGTGCGAGAGACCGAACGCAAGCCGCGTTGCGCGGACGCGAATTAGGATTAATTTGATCAAGAACATTCCACGATCAAATAAATTCTACGTATCGCGGGCTGACCTCGTCGGGATCGCCAAATCTTGAAAACTTGATGAATACTTCATCAAGTTTTCTCTTTTGCCTTCTCCATAAATAGACATGGTAAACTTGATTTTTCTCCCCAAAACATGACACCTGCGATATTAGCGCAAGTGACACATGTTATTTCAAGTTCAATCGCCCTAAAAACGCCTGTTTTCAACGAGAATTTCCCATGAAATCTACTTCAGCCACCGCCCAAGCCCACCCAAATATCGCATTGGCGATGGTGTCTCAAGGGAACACAGTATATGATGACTACGAGGCTGGTTTTGCCTGGTGTGAAGATATGCTTCAGAAACAACCGTAGTGAACCTCAAACGTACATAAAGGCAGCCTTTCAAAACAGTTTTGGAACCCCCTTCTATGCCCAGCCTTCTTATCAAAACAAAGACCAACATCCCCGCACTCAAACGTGACTTGGTTCTTCGCAAACGGATCAACGAAGCGCTCTCTGAAGGGATTCG
>JAIFKY010000212.1 GCA_020049345.1 Anaerolinea sp. | reverse complement strand
CAGTTGATTTCATCGGGGCGTGGCGCAGTCCGGCTAGCGCGCTTGCTTTGGGAGCAAGAGGTCGGAGGTTCGAATCCTCTCGCCCCGACAAAACCACACAGAGACACGGAAACACGGAGTTAATCTCTCTGTGATGCGTGTCTCTATAATTTAACCTGTATGTGTTAAAATTACCTGTAAAGGCTGACTATGACCAAAAAGATTGACGGCGTGATCGAAGCGGCGCGTTATAAAAATGGACAGATCACAATCGTACGCGCTTATGAATGGCGCGGCGCCGCATTTTCAGACCGCATATTGTTGGAGCGCAAAACGCTTTTAGAACGCCTGCAAAAGGGACAACAATATTTAACTGGCTCCCGTGAAGAGTTCCACGCCGGCACATTTAAAACCGGCAAACCCGTATTGATCATAAAACTGGACGACCGTGAACTGCTTGCCACAAACCAAAACGCAACTCACGACGAACTTGAGGAAATACCCGTTTTCTAATAAGTGAATTCAATGAAAATTATTGACAAGACCCCACTGCAAGATGAGAATGGCAATATCAACGTTATTGCCCGTGTTCAGGGAACACTGAAATATGGACTGAGTTGGTTTGCCGAATTGGAAGCCCAAAAGATAGTGATTGCGCAATTGGATCGCTCGCTTGAAAAAGGCTTTGTTTTGATCCGAAATTTCACGTTGCCCAACAGCGAGATCGTGATCCCGCTTGTTTTGATCGGCGCCGGGGGGATCTGGGTCATTTATGTGACAAAAGAAAAGGGCAACTTTGAAGCAAAAGGCGATCAATGGAATACAGTTAACAACGATGGAAAAGCCCTGCCCGCCAGCATTAATTTTATAGACCGTGTTTCAAAACTGGCCATCGTTTTTCAAAAATATTTAAAGATCAAAAAAGTTGAAATGCCCGGCCCCGTGGAAGCCGTCCTAATCGCAGCGGATCCTGGGGCGCAAATTGAATCAGTCCGCCCAATTGCGCGTGTGGTCAGAAGCGACGCAATCAAACAATTTGCAAATTCGCTTTTACAGGCGCGCCCCGTCTGGCGCACAGATTTTATCCACGAAATTGCCGACCGAATTATTGACGCCCGCCCACCGGAAGAACTACAGCCCGTTGTCCCCGCACCCGCATCACAACAAACCATCTCGCGCGCCAACGCCCTGGCACAAACCATCGAACAGGGAACAGCCTTTAATTCAAACGAACTTGGTTTTGCATTTGAAGAAAGTGAAGCCAAACCTGTCGCACAAAGTCCAGCAGATGCCCCCGCCCGACCGCAAACACGCCCCAAACCTGCGCCGCAAAAGAAAAATTTCCTTGGGCTAAAAGATACTCAAATCATCATACTGGCCGGCATGTTCATCGTTGGGCTTTGCGTTATCTTTGGTCTTGGTATTATTCTTTACTTAAATCTATAATTTACTTTGACTTCTCCACTCCTATCTATAATCATCCCGGCTCATAATGAAGAAATACGCCTGCCTCGCGCATTGAGGCAGGTCTTTGCATTCCTTGAAAAGCAGACCTACTCAGCAGAAGTCGTCATAGTTGAAAATGGAAGTTCAGATCGCACATTTGAAATGGCGCATGAATTTGAAGCGCGACACGCCAACCTAATTGTCATACACGAAGCGCAAGCCGGCAAAGGCAATGCGGTACGGCGCGGCATACTGGAAGCCCACGGTGAATATCGCTTTATTTGCGACGCCGATCTTTCCATGCCCATTAACGAACTGGAAAAGTTTTTACCGCCCGTTTTGAATGATTTTGATATTGCCATCGCCTCGCGTGAAGCGCCCGGCGCAGTGCGCTACAACGAACCTGCCTATCGGCACTGGGGCGGGCGCGCCATTAACCTTGCAATCCGCTTATTAATCCTGCCCGGATTAAACGATACACAATGCGGCTTCAAATGTTTTCGCGCCGAAACCGCCGAAAAACTCTTTAGCCAGCAAACGCTCACGGGCTGGTCTTTTGACATTGAAATTCTTTACCTTGCGCGCCGCAAACACCTGAGAATCAAAGAAATTCCCGTTCAATGGTATTTTGACGCAGACAGCAAAGTAAGAGCGGTGCGTGACGCATTGCGAATGCTCAGCGATATTTTCCGCATTCACCTCCACGCCCTGCGCGGCAAATATGATCTCAAGCCCTGACCTTTCATACGAAAAAAAACTTTGGATTGCCTGCAAATATATCGCCGGATTAGATGAAGCCGGACGCGGCGCCCTGGCGGGACCTGTCTGCGTAGGCGCGGTAATCCTGCCTGATGACAACCCGCATCTCTCCCAAACTTTGAGCGGGGTACGTGATTCCAAACAGTTACCCCCCCGAAAGCGCGACCTGCTTGCGCCGCGCATTAAAGAGATTGCGCGCGCCTGGGGCATAGGCTTTGCCGCAGCAGATGAAATTGACTCCTTGGGAATTGTCCCAGCCACCCGCCTCGCCGCAAGCCGCGCACTGGAAGCCATGGCATTCTTCCCCAACTTTTTACTGACAGATTTCCGCCTCGAACTTCCCGAATTGGACGTACCCCAAGCCGCGCTGGTAAAAGGCGATCAACGCTCCCTGAGCATCGCCTCAGCCTCCATCCTTGCAAAAACAGCGCGTGATGCGTTAATGATGGGTCTGGAATCTCAATATCCGCAATATGGTTTTGCACGCCACAAGGGATACGGCACTCTGGTGCATCGCAAAGCAATCGCAAATGTTGGATTTTCCCCCGTTCACCGAAAAACATTTCAAATAAAAAACAGCGGATGTTGAAATCATCCGCTGTTTTTTATTTTTTCAAAACGCCGCTTCCACCCGACAATTTGCTTTCAGGTCTGCCTGACCTCCAGGCGTAATATCCAAGCGCGGCGCCGCCCAGCAGGAACAACCCTCCAATAACACCGAATATCGGAGAAGTCTTTGGTTCAGATTGTGGGACTGCGCCAGCATCAGCCACGATTTGTTTAGATTGAATGCCAAACCCCACAAAGGCTCGATCACCGGCTTTTACATCCAACAGGCGATTTAATTCCATGGTTGGGTTGTACTCATCAGGAACACCCACGGTAATGTTGTAATTGCCTTCGGGAACGTTTGAAAAGCATATCCCCTGATACGCGGCCGGGTCCGCAGGAATAAAAGTATCCTGAGCGGCCGAATATTCGCCGTTATTTTCGGTTACGCTAACTGCGCCGCCTGCAACCGCAGGCTCCGTTTCTTCACGCAAAGAATTTCCATTAACGTCATCAAAAAGCAAAACACAAATATCAGTTGTGCCTGTGAATGGCGTGGGAGAAGCTGTAGGCGGGGCTGGCGTGGGAGACGGTCCGGCAGTTGGCGTGCCCGCCAGTGAAATAATGCCAATCAGCAATTCCTGCCCTTCAATGAGCGTACAGTTTTCATCTAATTTTGAATTCAACTGACGCAATTGATCCTCTGAAATGCCGTTTATAGCCGCCACGCGGATGCAACTATCCCCTGGCTGTACAACATAGAGAATGCGTCCATCAGCCCCAGGCGTGGGAGAGGGAATTCCTTGTTGCCCATTGGGCGCGGCGCCTGCGGGAAGCCATAGCCCTAATAAAAGCAAACTTATTAACGCAAATAAGATAACGAAACGCTTTAGATTCATGGGCAAAATTATATCAGGATTTAGTAAGCCCCCAACTCGGACTACTCGCCATCACCTGCGCTTCCCGGCTGTTCCATACGCACCACTTCGCCGTGATAGTTGATGATCACTTTGAAACCCATCATACCAAGGTAGGCACGCATATCCTCTGGGATGCCCGTCTGCATGAGGGTGTCAAATTGTTTTTCAATATTTTTAAGTTGCTGTTCAATGATTGCTTTTGAAAAAGGGTCATCCTGCCCAAGCATTTTGGCAGTTTGCTCTGAAAGGATATCTTCACTGCCTTTCATCATTTCTGCCATTTGCGCCAGCACAGCGCGGTCTATCTGCTCGGCGGGGATATGGCGACGGAACCCTGAGTCATTCACCACGTAACATGGTTCTGATCCAATGAATGCGGTTTCCGCGAGGTTGCCAAGTTCGTCTATTACAAGTCCGGCAAAGAGGGGTTGATTGGGCATGGGGATAAGGGATGTCATTGCGAGGAGCGATCTTGCCCTTCACGACGAAGCGATCTCAAATTCTTTGAGATCGCTTCGGGCAAAAAACAAGACCGCCCTCGCAACAACGTGGTATTTATTTAACTCTGTCTGCCTTCTACAGCGGCTAGAAGAATGCCAGCGGCAAGCCCAATGCGACGATCCAGGCGATGGTTGACATCCATGCTGAAATCAATATTCAATTGATAAGCAAATGGGTTGAAGTTTTGTTTGAGGTCCGCCACGCGTTCTGTGCCAAAGGTGATGTCGTAGTTCTGCGGAATGAAGTTGGCGAGGAAGCGGCGTAACAAAGCCAGTCCCATGCTGTCTTCAAATAGTTTGCCGATCACAGCGTCGCTCACATCCAAAATTTCCCATTCGTCGCGCAAAATGGACGCCAGGCCTTTGCGGCGCAAAGCGCCTATTTTTTGACCTGTGGCGCTATCCACCACGTCATAGGCGGCGGAAAAGTCAACAATCTGACGCGCTTTGATCATCAGCACTTCCTGCGTTTTGCTTTCGTCAGAATACACACGGATGTCTTCACGCAGTTTGAACATTTTTTGTTCGCTGAATAAAACAAGTTTGCCGCTTGGGTCAAAGAAGCGGAATTTCCCCGCCAATGCAAAGACCTGTCGTTTGAGCAGATATTGGTTGTATTGAAAAGCTGGGTTCATTTTTTTCTCCTGTTAATATTTTTGGGGTTGAAGTTCCGAACTTTACCATATATTAGACCTCTTGCGAAAGTCCATTTTTGACCACAAAGGCACAAAGTCTCGAAGACTCAAAGGAAAAAACTTAGTGACCTGGTGTCTTGGTGACTTTGTGGTTTACAACACTTTACTTATGCAAGAGATCTATTACACAATCTGGACGCGCGTTCCTTCGCCAGGTAGATGCAAATAGTCTTCGCCAATGGGTACGTTGGGTCTGCTCCAGCGATAAATCCATTTAGCATCTTCTGACGGCAAATTCACACAGCCGTGACTGCGCGGACGTCCATAATCGTTGTGCCAGTATGTTCCGTGGAAGGCGTTGCCGTAGCCGGTGAAGAAGGAACACCACGGTACGCCAGGCAGATCGTAGTGATTTTTTGTATCTTCATCCTGGTTGTTCATGTGTACTGACGGACCTTTATGGTAGGTGAAGAAATCACCGGTTGGCGTGCGCGTTCCTTTTGATCCGCTGGAACAGCGTGACGAGAATACCATTGTTTCGCCTTCAAACGCCGTCACCATTTGCGTGGATAAATCCACGTGGATTAATTTTTCAGATTCGGGAACATCCGGGGAAAGCAGAGTCAGTTCCTCGTTGGGGATGAGGCGCATGTTGTAATAGGGGACAAAAAAAGATTGGTCAATTTCGCTGTCGAATATCTCATACCAAATGCTTTTTTCTTCACGCGTCACAACGGTTTTTTTTACCCAGTGAGCGCTTCCATAGTAGAGGCGGTAACCATTGTTTCCGTATATGTTTGGAATGAGCCGCGTTTCGCTGATTGGCACGCTAATTTCGCCAAGTTGACCTTCGGCGGGGATTTCGTAAATGGGTTTTTGGAATTTAGTTTCCACCGGTTGCAGCCAGCCGGCGTAGGTATAGCCGTCGTCCACTTTGTACCAGGCTTTGTTGAACGGGTTGCCTTCGTCGCCTTCCACTGCGGCTTTGAGGTGGACAATTTGATCCATGCCTAAGAGGTGCAGTTCTTTTGCTTTGAACGAGGGCGCATCGTAAAGCGGAACGCCGCTAAATGTAGCGCGTCCCTGTGAGGTGGGTGGAGCAGCCAAGGCGTGGTCAATGCCCAGTTCGGAGAGAACAAGCCCAAGGACGCCAGAGGCGGAAAGTTTCAAAAAGTCGCGGCGGGAAAAGTTAATCATGGTCATGTTTACAACAGACGTTCTTTCGTATCCACATTCTTACAATACAATTTCAACATGGGTTCCCACGCCTCCAAAGGAAAATTCCTTGCCGGTGGAGACCTGTGGAGAAGTCCAACGATATAACCATTTTGCATTTTGAATGGAGAGGTTGACACAGCCATGTGATTTTGGGCGTCCGAAATCATTATGCCAGAATGTGCCGTGAAGTGAAATTCCGCTTTCGGTTATGTATTGAACCCAAGGCACGCCTGCCAGGTCAAATCCGCTGGCGGTAATATCGCCCGCCGCCATGTGACGGGATGGGCGTTTGTAGTAGGTGATGAATGCGCCTTTGGGTGTGGTGTATGTGCCAACACGATAAATGCCGCCGGTGGAAACTGGCGCGGCAAACACAGGCTGATCATTTTCATACGCGATTATGACTTGTTCTTCCAGCCGCACTTGTATTTTTTTCTCTGAATTTGGAATATCTGGAGAAAGCGGGGCAAGTTCTTCTTCTGTCATAATTCGCAGGTGTTCGGCGCGCGCGTAATATAACTTATCAAATTTATCATCACGCACCTGATACCAAACCTGTCCGCCCTCGCTGGTTGTAACAGATTTGACCCAGTGTGTGGTTTCATAATACATGCGATATGCAACTTTGGATGTTTTATCGGGGGTTTCACAGGCGTCAGTGTAAGGCACGCTGGTTTCTGCCAGTAAGCCGGTTGGAGGAATATCCATGCGCGGCGTGTTTAGAGTTGTGCGTACGGGTTGAATATTTCCAGAATATACAAACCCTTCTGTGCCTACCTGATACCAGATGCGATTATGCGAGGTCACATCTTCGCTGATGGCGGTGTTTGTGATGTTTAACAACATATCGCGCTGACAAAATTTGACTTGCGTAGCCTCACTGGATGGGCGGTCATACATCCAGATCATGCGCGTGGCAACGCGTCCGAGTAAATCGGCGAATGGGTCGTCAAAATGCAAATTGAGCGGCGGCATGAAAAAACCTGCCAATCCTAATCCGCTCAATTTCAAAAAGTCGCGCCGCGATATTTTTTCAAGTTTCATTTTTTGAAGAGTCTACTGAAGAAACCTTTTTATCTCGGTGTTCTCTGTGATAAAGATTTTTTGTGCTAGGCTCTAATCATGCACATTCACCACGGTCCCAACGGAAGAGAAGTTATAGAGCCATTCAGCATCGGGAGTTGCTAGGTTTACACAGCCGTGGCTCATGGGCGTTCCAAAATTATTATGCCAGTACGTGCCATGCAAGCCGTAATCTTTATAAAAATACATCACAAAAGGCACATCGGGTAAATAATAGCCGGGTCCAGACATGGAAGCGGAACGCAATTTGATCCAGATATTAAATTTCCCAGTCACGGTTGGTGTTTGCCAGGTGCCTGTTGAAACAATAAAGGAATTCATCAGCGTGTCGCCTGCGTAGGCGTACAAACGCTGTTGAGAAAGATCAACGTCAATCCAATGTTCGCCGTCACCAACTGCCACCTGCGGCGGGGTGTACGGCGCAACCGTTGGCTCAACGAATTCTGGTGTGGGGGTATCTCCGACAATCTCTGCGTAAATTACGCCAGGTTCGCTTGTCACTTCAGGCGCGACGAATGGCGTTTCTGTAGGTAAAACAAACGATTCAACCGTGGGCATAAAGGTGGGAAGAATATTCACAACTTCCGGCTGGTTTTCTTGAACGGCAACGGTCGGAGGCACGTCGGTGAACACCGCTGTTGGAATGATGGCTTGTGCCAGTGGTTGAGCGACAGCGGCGGCTGGCTTGGCAATATTCACCTGCGCAAATGGCGGCTTGGTTTGCGTTTGCGGCGTGGCTGAAATATTCAAAATGGATGCAAACACAGGCGATGTAACAGCAGACCAGGCGGCGAAGAGAAACACCGCGCATCCCACTAGAATCAACAGGATGGGAAGAATTGAAATTCGCTTCTTTGGATTTTTCACCGTTTCACTCTGCCCTTGATTTCGAGATTCGATAAAACGTTCATTCATGAGTCACCTTCAATACAAGACGTTTGGATACAGGTAAAAAATCGTAACTGCTCAGCCATGTCGTTGCGAGGCGCATGTCAGTTTAAGACTGCTTCGGCAAAAACAAGGGCGCCTCGCAGCGACATAATTGAGGATATGGTTGACGACTGAGTAGTTACAAAAAATCAATTATAAGCCTTGGACGGGCAATTTTCTCACCACTGAATCTCCACAGGGGTTCCAATATCAGCCCAATCGTACAACAATTGCGCTTCGTAGGTTCCCAGCACAACACACCCATAAGAAATGGGAACGCCCAAATATCCCGCCCACAACGTTGCGCCATTTGGCAAAATGGGCAGGGCGTGAATTCCATTTTCCATGCTGCCCGCCCAATAAATACCGAGCCAGTTTGGCATCCAAATATCCCAGGTTGCGCCATATGCATTTGGAATTTTATCCAAAACGCTGAATGATCCGGCGCGAGTGGCATTATACATTCCAGTGGATGAGACAAAACTATAAACAAGCGCATCGCCTTCATACACGTACATGTGCTGTTCAGAAATATCCACCAGAATATATTTGTTTCCGCCATAGGTCGGCGCGGCGACGTTTTGAAAGCCAGTCGCGGCGTATGCGGGCGCAGGCGTATCAATCACAATTTCAGCAGAAAGCGCGGACTCAAATGTTGGCAAAACTGACGGCAGGATGACAGATGATGGGGTGACTGTTGTTTCTATTGACGAAAGTTCGGTGAGGGAAATGCTGGTTGGCAGTACAACGGTATTTGTTGCAAGAGGCTTTGCAATTTTCACAGAAGCAAAAGATTGCGCGTGGGTGGGCGTACTACTCAAGCTCGAAACAGGTGACGACGCCGCTGTCCACGCTGCGACACCGATGACGACGCAGAGCAAAGCGATGATCAATCCAATGTAAAGATATTTTCGCCGCGGAACGTCCTGGGATTTGATCATGGCGCCAAAGTGGGCATCGGCGTCGGCAGGACACTTTCATTGTTGATAAAACACATAATGCCTTGCGTTACGCCATTTGCCACACGTTCTGTTTCTTGGGTGAGAATTTCACGGTCAAGGTTCAGAAATCCGGTTTCGATGATGGCTGTGATTGTGTTTGGGTCAATTTCAGAAAAGGCGTGATACTCGCGCATGTCGGCTGTGATACTGCCAGAGTGAAAAGTTAATTGTGTTGCGCGTTGATATCGATCTACAAGACAAGCCGTCAGACGCTGGGCGCGATTCACATCCCTTGTCTCCAGCGAGGACGCCACTTTGAATCCTGTGGCTTCGTCGTTGATATATTCGCACGAATCGTTGTGGATCGAAATAAGCGCGACTGCGCGGTACCCATTCAGGCGGGTATCAAACTCGTTGAGCAGGTCTACTTGAAAGCCTTGCGCTATCAGGCTTTTTTTGACAAGTTCGGCAATTTCAAGGTTTACATCTGCTTCTTTTAGATCAACCTCACCGTTCTCGTCCAAACAAACTGCGCCTGAGTCGTTGCCGTTATGCCCTGCGACGATGCCAATGTGCAACTGAGGTTGCGATGTGCTGGCAATTGCATTTGGAACCGCTTGCGGTGTGAGAATCAAACGCAACTGTTCCTGCAAATTGCTTGCAAACAGGCTGTTGGGCGTCCACGCTGTGAAAAGGGTTGCCAGTAAAATGGCAACGCCCAGCGTGGGGATAAAGGCATTTACGATGCGCCGTTTGGGCGCAGGTTTGGGTTCTGGCGTTGAATTGGTGGATTCCATTATTTATAAATTTCTGTGTCGCTGGCTTTGGATAAAATGCCAGGGCGTGGAAAATATGGGTCGGGCCGGATCAAGGCTGGGGCGGGCGGGGTGCGAAATTCCAATTATGTCAATTTCTCCAGGAGCGCATCCAACTCTTCGCCGGAATAATAATAGATGGTAACCGTGCCGCCTTTTTTGCCATGTTTCAATGCGACTTTGGTGCCGAGGCTGTTTTGCAGGCGTTTTTCAACATCGTTCACATCTGCGTTTTTGGTGGGTTTCTTGGCTGTGATCGGTTTCTGTCCGGCAAGTTTTCGGACGTATTCTTCAGTTTGGCGCACGTTGAAAGAGAGGTTGATAACCGTTTGCAAAGCGGAGGCTTGCGCTTTTTGCGTGGATAATGCCAGCAGGACGCGCGCATGACCTTCGGTAATTAGCCCGTCCACCAATGCCTGTTTGACCACATCTGCAAGTCCGAGCAGGCGCAGTGTGTTTGTGACCGTTACGCGATTTTTGCCAACACGCTTTGCAACCATTTCATGCGAAAGCCCAAATTCTTCGACAAGTTGACGGTAGGCTTCGGCTTCTTCCATTGAGTTCAAGTCGGCGCGCTGTACGTTTTCGATCAACGCCACTTCGAGCATTTGCTGGTTGTTCGCTTCGCGCGTGATGACCGGAACGGTCTGCAAGCCCGCTCTTTGCGAAGCCTGCCAGCGACGCTCGCCAGCGATGAGGGTAAATGTTCCATCGGGCTTGGGCGTGACAATTAACGGTTGGATCACTCCATGTTCGCGAATGGATGCAGCCAGTTCTGCCAAATCTTCTTCCTTGAAGTGAATACGCGGCTGGCGCGGGTTGGGCTGGATCGCATCCACAGCCACCTGTTGTACACCGCCGACATGCGCGCCTGTAGAAACCACAGGCGAATTTTTCCCGCTTGCGCCGCCAGTGGGAATAAGTGATTCCAATCCTTTACCAAGTCCAGTTCGTTGAGCCATACTTGCTCCTTATACATTTCTTTACCACAGAGGTCACAAAGGTCACAGAGAAAAATCTTTTTAAAACTCTGTGTACTTGGTGATCTCTGTGGTTGATGCTCTAAGCCCCGTCACTCACCAACAACTCTCGCGCCAAAGCCTCATACGCCACCGCCCCAACGGATGTGGGGGCGTACGCAGAGATCGGTAAACCATACGAGGGCGCTTCGGCAAGGCGGATACTGCGCGGGATAACACTCTTGAATACCTGCTCTGGAAAATGTTTGTTCACTTCGGCAACCACGTCATTGGCAAGGTTGGTGCGGCTGTCGAACATGGTCAAGACCACGCCGCGCACATTCAACTCAGGGAAAAGCAGGAAACGCACGCGCTCGATGGTTTGCGTCAGTTGCCCCAATCCTTCCAGCGCGAGGAATTCGCATTGCACAGGCACAATCACGCCGTTCATTGCAGCCATCAATCCATTGACGGTCAAAAGCCCCAGCGAAGGCGGGCAGTCGATCAGCACATAATCATATTTACTTGCAAGCGGTTCAATTGCCTTTCGCAAACGCACTTCACGCGCAAGTTCATCCACCAGTTCAACTTCGGCGCCCGCCAGCGAAGGCGAAGAGGGAAGCAATGATAATTTAAGGCGTTCATTCAACAAAACGTAAGACGCAACATTGGGGTCGCCCAACAAGGCTTCATAAGTGCCGCCCTGCACACCCAGTTTATCCACACCCAGGCAGGATGTGGCATTGGCTTGTGGATCCAAATCCACGACCAGCACGCGCTGACCCAATTGCGCCAGATATGCCCCAAGGTTAATAGTGGTCGTGGTTTTTCCCACGCCGCCTTTTTGGTTGACCAGCGTATAAATCTTCGTCAAAGTAAAACCTCCATCAAACATTCTTCAATTTCCTGTGAAGTCGGAATTCCATTCAAACCGATGCGCGTCACAGAGCGCGCCGCAAGTTGTGTAGCAAAACGCGCCGCTTCCCACGGGTCGCGCGTATGATACAGCCGCGTAAAAAACGCCGCCGCAAAAATATCGCCCGCGCCAGTCCCATCCACCTCAACCATCACAGGCGGACGAAAACGGCGGCGGTCGCCATTCCAATGCAAGACCGCGCCCGCCTCCCCTTCTGTCAAACACAGGAGGCGCGTCTTGTGCGCCATCTCTTCGACAAGTTCGAGATTACGGTTGATGTCTTCGATACTTAACACAACGGCTCCAGCGTGACGAAGGGCTTGGTCGCTGTTTTCCCAAGCAGTGGATGACACCTGACCATTCTCGTTCCACGCGCGCATCCAACCTTGCGGAGTGATTCCCAGTAATGAGCCTGACACCTTTTCAGCCAGAGACGAATCCACTTCATTCGCAATTGGCGCAAGGTGAATGATTGGGGCGCTGCGCCAAACTTGCGGAATGTGTTCGAACAAAATCGGCGCGGCTTGATGATGCAAGGTCTGCCTGCGCCCGCTGGGCGTATTTATATTTTCGAAAGTCGTGCTATGTTCGGCTGGGATGTTGACCATCGGAATCCCATCCAAAGCCCCCAGCGGCGCATCCGCGCCCGATGATGTGACGATGCCCACGCGCAACCCCAACGCCCGAGCCGTCAACGCAGAATAGGAAACTGTGCCACCCAACAACACACCCGCCGGCATTATGTCGGCGGCGATGTGACCAACGACAAGATAATCCACGGGCTGAAGAGGGGTAATTTCAAACATGAATGAATTATACCGTAGGGGTGAAAGGATAAACGCTTCGCGTGAAGGATGAGGGATGAAAGAAAAAGACCGCCTTTCGGCGATCTTTCGTTTGTTTTATTCTCGCGGCAGAATAACCACTTTACGATGCGGTTCTTCGCCGGTGCTTTCAGTGGTGACTGCGGGATGTCCGCGCAGTTCGATGTGAATTGTGCGGCGCTCGCTGGCGGTCATGGGTTCAAGCGTGGCTTTGCGCCCGGTCTTGATGACTTGATCCACCATACGCATGGCAAGTTGGCGAACCTGTTTATCGCGGCGGTCACGATAGCCTTCCACATCCACTATCAATTGCACCCACTGTTGGGTTTGCTTGCCGACCATCAACGAGGCGATATGTTGAAAGGCGGTCAATGTTTCAGCGTGACGCCCAATGAGCGCGCTCAGGTTGTCGCCGCGAATATCCACTTGAATGGTGCGGCGGTCGTCTGTGCTCGATTCGTCATAATGAGCCGAGACTTGCGCCTTCATGCCAAGATGATGGATCAACTTGGAGACAATTGATTCGGTCGTATCCAACACTGGGTCGGCGCCGTCTTGACTGCCAACTTTTTTGACGACGGCGGGCGGCGTTGATTCTGCTGGCGCGGGTTTCTTTTCGGCGCGGCGCGGCTTTGGCTCGGGTTTGGCTTCGGCGGTAGTGGCAGGCGCTGGTTTGGTTTCCTTCGCTTTGGGCGTGGATTCTGCCCGTTTGGCTGGGGCAGGCTTGGGCTTGGGTGGCGCGACGGGAACCACAACTTCCCCGGGCGGTGGGTTAACGGTCAAGCGCACGCGCACCTGACGCCCGCCGAGTCCAAACAATCCTTTACTGCCTGAATCCAATACTTCAACCGAAACGGCATCAGCCGTCAGCCCCAGTTGAGATAAACCCTGTAAGAGGGCTTCTTCAACGGTCGGGGCGATGATCTCAAGCGTAGTTCTGTCGCTCATGGTGCCTCCCTATTTTTTCTTGGCTGTTTGTTTGTTACCGCCGGGCAGCAGGTTGCTCCAATTGGCGCGTCCTGTTGCGGCGTATTGAACGATGCCCAAAATATTGCTTACTATAAAATATACCGCGATGCCTGAGGCAAAGTTCAACGCAAACCAGCCAAGCAGGAGCGGCATATAAATACTCATCATGCTGGACATTTGAGCGCTTTGGTCGTTTGGATTGGTTGACGTGGGCATGGTCAACTTGGATTGGACGTATGTGGTCAATGCCACAATTACCGCAAGAAGCGGAAAACCATTGGGCAAGAAAGAAGTGTGAATTAGGTTTTGCAGTATGCCTTCCGGACGTCCTAAATCCATCCACAAAAATGTACTGTTGAGCGGGATGATGCCTTCCACATTCTGGAAGGGATATATCGCACGCGCAAGTTTAAGCATGTCAAACGGCGTGACAGAAAGCGCGTGTGTGATGCTTTGATATAAACCGATAATGATGGGGAATTGAATCAGTGTCGGCAGGCAGGACGCAAAAGGATTGATGCCGCGTTCCTTATAGATACGCATTTGTTCCTGCGCGATCTTTTCCTTATCCTTCGCATATTTCTTTTGAATATCCTGCCATTCCTTATCGTTCTGTAATTCCTGCATGGCTTGAGCGCCTTTTACTTGTGAGGCATTCAAGGGCCAGGTAATTACTTTGATAAGGATGGTAAATAGAATGATCGCCAAACCAAACATGTGTGGACCGTGCCCAAGCACGTCATAGATCCACACTAAAATATTGGTCATGGGGTTGATAATAATGGTATCCCACATGGGTCAGTTTCCTTATTTCTCTGGTGTGAACGTCCAGGCTTGCTTGCCTTGCACGTCATAAGCGGCAAGGACAAATTCAGCTTGATACGGCGCAACGAGAATCATATCACCCGCAATAATGGGTGTGGTGTATATTTTGGCGCCGACTGTTTTTTCCCAGACGGTCTTCCCTTCACGATCCAAGGCGACAAGAGTTCCAGCTTCTGTCGCAACGTATATTTGGTCACCCACAATAACCAGACTAGCCACGATGGGTCCATCCGGCTGTACTGCATCCCAATTTTGGTTGCCGGTGGCAATATCTAGTGAATAAATTTTTCCATCCAAGTCTGCATAGTAAAGTGTTTCATTGTCAACGACAGGTGAGCCCCAGATCCAATTTCCAGCAGAGGCTGCAACTTCGTGTCTGCCATTGGGCTGGATAAATTCCACTGTGGAAGCAAATGAACCAACATAAACGCCATTGCTGCCAACTGCGGGACTGCTGGGAACCGCGCCACCCAGGTCAATGGGATCGGCAACAGCGCCACTGGCAATATCAATGATATGAAATTTATGGTCAAGGGATGTAACATAAAGCAAAGTGCCATCAGTGGATGGCGCCGCCCAGAGTGCGCCGCCCAACTCAATTGGGTCGGCGGCTTCTTTTCCATTCATATCAAGGATATATAGAAAGCCATCTGTATTGGGGGCATAGATCATGTCATTCAACACAAGTGGCGAAGCCAGCCATGCGCCTTTACCTTTGGAGAAAGCCTCAGCCCATTTCTCTTTGCCTGTTGCCGGATCAAGACTGACAAAGGAATGCTTTGTACCCGCACTGCCAATTAAAAGTTGACCATCATCAGTGAGTACGGGATTTGCGTAAAATAATAACTTGCTGTCGGCTTCTGCAGGGTAACGCCAGACTTCCTTTCCAGTGTTCAGATCCACAGCATACACGAGAGCGCCGCTGGAAATATATGCGCGTTCTGCATCTGCGGCTAGCCCATGCCAATTGTTGGCGGCAGGCGCCCCAGAGCACGCACTTAAAACGAATGCGCCAAGCGCAGTCAACAAAATCAAAATCAATCGTTTTGTGTTCAAGTTGGTTACTTCTCCTCATTGTCCATGACAGCCAATAAACTGCCATGAGAAAAATTGCTAGGGAACGGGGTCGTATCCGCCAGGGTTGAACGGATTACAACGCAATACGCGCCAGGCTGCCATCAACGAACCTTTTAGCGCGCCATATTTATAAACGGCTTGATAACCGTAATGAGAGCAGGATGGGTAGAAACGACAGGTATTTGCGGGCAAGCCTGGTGAGATCACCATTTGATATAAACGAATCAAAGCCAGCACAACAATGCGCGGCCAATTAACCAGTGTACGCGGCATGTCACGCAAGCGCGGTTCGCTGGAATATTCATGTGAATGGATTTCTTCTTCAGGATTCATCCGCAGGGACGATTTGGGCGCGGCGGAAAAGATTATCCAACGCGGCACGGGTATCTTTCAAGGTGGCGGTTACAAGTGGTGGACGGGCAATCAAGATCAGATCCCAGCCAGAAGTGAAAGATGTCAGGTATGGTCGCAGCGCCTCGCGTAAAATACGCTTGGCTCGGTTACGATGAACTGCAGTGCCTGTTGTCTTGCCAGCGATAACACCCACACGCACATGCGTGGATGTTTCACAGGCTTGCACAACTAACACAACAAGCGGGTGGGCATAGGACTTACCAATGCGCCGCACCCGCTTGAAATCTTCAGATCGGGTCAGGCGAAATTTGCTCTGCACCCGCGCCTCAATCTAAATCTCTGCACGTTACAATACGCAGAGACCTACCAACGAACCTTCTTCACATGTTCATTGGATCTAACTGTTAATTTATAGCGACCGCGCAAACGACGGCGCTTGAGCACGTTACGACCATCGGCCGTGGACATGCGTTGTCTAAAACCGTGTACACGCACGCGGCGGCGGATCTTGGGTTGGTATGTTCTCTTAACCATTCGAAATACTTCCTTATTATGTAAAGATGATTGCAAACCCCATAGGAGTGGGTTGGCTGTCAGTTAGTGGCGCAAAATTATACCTCAATGGTTCCAAATCGGCAATTTGGATTTTCACGCTCCAGAAAAGGTCAAACAAAATATTTATCCCAAATCCTTTGTTTGGCAGAAGATTCAATAAACGAAGATTCAAACGCAAACCGATTGCAGGCGGCAATCTCATCCATACTCATCCCCAGAATTTCATGAGCAATACGATATTCATTATTTACATTCGTCTCCAAAACTTCGGGGTCGTCGGAGTTTACGGTTACACGCAAGCCAAGATCAAACAATTTCTTGAGTGGGTGAGACTCAATGGTTGGCACTGAATTGGTCAGGTAGTTGCTCCAGGGATTAACCTCCAGTGTGATATTGCGTTCCCTGATTAATTCAACCACCCTCATGTCTTCAATGCTATGAATACCGTGACCAATACGGTCTGGTTGAAAAGCATGGATGGTATCCCAGACAGCCGAGGCGGGTGTATCTTCGCCTGAGTGGATGGTCACCTTCAAGCCCGCTTCCTTTGCCTTCAAGATCGGTTTTACAAAATCATTCATCGGGTAAAGCAGTTCCCCGTCGGCCAGATCAACGGCTTGAATGTGCTGACGATTGCGAATTGCCCAATCCACTGTTTTAACGCATGACTCCGCGCCCATGCCACGCG
>JAIFKY010000301.1:11123-37198 GCA_020049345.1 Anaerolinea sp. | reverse complement strand
AGGAGAAATCCGATCAATAAAAGGGAAAGAAATTTTTTCTGCATGTTGACTCTCTATTTATTTTTGTAAGGGTTGTGGACAATCAAACCGCTGTCCGTTGCCGTCTTTGCGGATGTTGTACTCGCGGTGTTCGAGCACGGTCAGGTTCGCCACCACGGGTTGACCATCCACATCCAGGTCGTAAACCGAATAGGTGCCTGGTGTAAACCATATGCGGTTCTGCGGCTGGAGAATTGTGCCGCTAGGTTTCACAATCATTTGGTGCGTGGTGCAGTTGTTCAGGTACGAACCGACGTTCCATTCCACCTTGTCAATGCGCGGCAGGTCGAGCAGGTTGCCAGTCACAATCGAGTAATTGGTCTGAATTGAAATCCAGCCCGTTTCCCCAGCCTGCGATGGGATTTGAATCTGCACCCAGCCGTCCATGATGCTGCGCGCCAAAACGGTGACGGTCTCGCCGTCCTGCAATTTTGCAATCGCATCGAATGACAGGTCGGGTCCCGTGCGGATGGAAAGGTCGCCGTTGACCACGGTCACCGTCACGGCGGGCGTAGATGAAGATGGCGTGGCATCCACCGTCGGGGTTGGGATTTGTTCAAAAGACACGTTTTGTGCATCCGCTGTCTGATCCAATATGTTTGGCGTTTCGCCCGTGGGCGACTGACTTTGTCTCGCAGATTCAGTTGCGGCTGGCGACGGGCTTTGAGCGGCACTGCAAGCCTGACTGGCAAAAGCCAAAATCAGGACCAGAAGCCCGAAATATTTTTTTGAGGATTTCAGCGACAGGTTCATCAATTTCATAAGTATCTCCTTTTCATGTTTACCCAAAGATACTTTTCATTTGTGCAGAATTTGTGCATAAACATGGGATGGTTATGGAGGGCGATTTTATGCCCCCGGCTATTCTCTTTCGCCCGCCTTGAATTGGAATGGAAAACAAAAAGAGCGCGAAGGATTTCTCTCTTCGCGCTCTTTACTTTGAATTTCGGTGAATAACTTATCGAATGTCTATGAATTTCTTTACAATGCTGTCCAAAACTTTTTTAACATCATCTTTTTTCAGCCCCGCCACTTTGAACGTAAGCAGTTTGACGCTGACATCTGGACCTGAAAACATACCAAATGAAATGAAATTGCCGCCTGCGTCGGTAATTGTCTTGGAGACCTTTGCAAGTTGACCAGGTTTATCTTCAACCAGCGCGCTAACGCGGACGCCTTTTTCACGCGCGCCCATCAGTTCAAGGAATACTTTGAACAAGTCTGTCTCTGTAATCATGCCTACGATTTTGCCTTCGCGCGTAACGGGCATGCCGCCAATGGAAGCGTCGGTCATAATGCGCGCCGCCTCTTCAATTGGAGTATCTACTTCAATGGACTTAACCTTTTTGCTCATGACCTGTTTTACAGTCACTTTGCTCATCAGGTAATTCATTTCCCAGACGCTTAATGTTGTTGCAGGTGAGGGGGATGCGTTGAGCAGATCGTTCTCGGTCACAATGCCTAACAGTTTGCCGTCTTTCACTACGGGTGCGCGACGGATATGTTCTTTTTTGAACATTGCCAGCGCATCATGAACTGGCGTTTCTGGCGCAACTGAAATAACCGGGTGGGACATTCTTTCGCCTACAAACATTTTGCCTCCAAATTGATTGTGTTGAAAAATGGTTTACCAAACTCGTTATGAACATATTATACGTGGGTTTCACAAAAAAGAAATCACCAAATTGGAGTAAGAAAGTATGCTTTTACTTTGCAAACTCTTTTACCACCCGTACCATGTGTTTTGCGTGCTTGAGATACAAATCCAGGCGGATATTTTCGTTGGGGGCGTGGGCTTTTGTTTCAGGGTAGCCGAGTCCCATTGTCGCAACAGGCAGCCCCAGGTCGTGTACGAACGGATAACTGGGTCCAGATCCGCCGACCATTGGGACAATCTCCATCGGCACACCATAAATTTCAGTTGAAGTATCCACGACAATTTTTATAAATGGATCATCAGGATCGGTGCGCGCGGCAGGTTCGCCTCCCCAGTAATGGATTTTCACATCATCGAATCCCTGCGCATCAAGGTGGGTGCGGAGTTTCTTGAGAATGTCATCTGGCTTTTGGTTTGGCACAAGGCGGAAATCTACTTTGGCAGACGCGCCCGCTGGCTGAACAGTTTTTTGCCCCACGCCCTGATAGCCGCTGGTCAAGCCGCAAATTGTGCAGGTGGGCGTAAAGACTTCTTCAACTTTGAGATCGGTTCCGCCTTTCAAGCCCTTGATAAATTCTTTGACACCGTATTGTTTTTTGTAAACATCAGCCACATCTGGAAGTTTGTCCATCAACTCGCGGTCACGGGCTGATGGGGGAATCACATCATCATAAAAGCCGGGGATGAGGATGCGCTCATCGACTCCCTTCAAACTGGTCAATGCCCAAGTGAGTCTCCACGCCGCGTTGGGGAAGATGCTGCCACCCAACCCCGAGTGAACGTCTGTGCCGAGAGACTCCACGGACAGTTCGACATAACAAATTCCGCGCAAGCCAAGATACTGCATTGGCATGTCGCGGTGATCCACGCCACCGAATTCCCAAATGCACGCATCGGCTTTTAACTTGTCCATATTTTGTGTGACAAATTCATGCAGGTGTTCGCTGGCAGTTTCCTCTTCGCCTTCGATGATGAACTTTATGTTGCATGGAAGTTCGCCGTCTTGATCAAGAATTGCGTCAATGGCAAACAAGCGTGAAGTAAGATGACTCTTATCATCGCTCACGCCGCGCCCGTACATTTTGTCGCCGCGAATTTCCGGTTCAAAGGGCGGTGATTCCCATAACTCCAATGGCTCTGGCGGCTGAACATCATAATGATTGTAGATCAACAGGGTCTTGTCGCTTTTGCCTTTTCGTTCTGCAAAAACAACCGGCGCGCCGTCTGTGGACATGATCTCTGCTTTGAAGCCGCGTTTCTCCAACATGCCTTTTACAAGTTGAGCGCATTCTTTCAATCCCAAATTCTGCGCGCTGATACTTGGTTGAGCCACATATGTTGAAAGTTCCGCAAGGCTTTGATCGAGGTTTTGTTCAAGATACGAATCCATTTTTTTGTAGTCGCTCATATTCACTCCTTATCATGGGTGAAAGTCACCCATTGTCCTTACTTATAAAAACCCGCAATCCAATCAATTGAATACGCGCCTGCGTAGGCAAACATTGCCATCTTGATCAGTTGCCCAACCCAGCAGAAAAGCAAAAATTTCCAGACGGGAATTTTTGCAACGCCTGCCGCAATTCCAGCCAGATCAAAAAATGGATTGGGAATGGCAGATAAAACAAGAATTGCCCACACACCATATTTTCGTACCCATGGATACACGCGGTTGTACGTCTGTGTGTTTTCCACAATGGCTTGTCCGCTGAAACCTGCCAGATAGCCAGAGAGTTCACCAATGGCGCCGCCTGTGCCGGCGGCGAGCGCAACCAAAATGGGATTGAAAACGTTACCCATTGCAAACACCACCGCCACCCCCGGCGCAGGAATGATGACCGTCGCATTCGCCATCAGCATCACCAGAAAAATGCCCTGATAACCGTAAGTCGCAAACTCATCCACATGCTCGCGGATGCTGTAAATGTAGATCGTGATTCCGATTACCGCGGCCAGCGCAAGGATGCGTAAAATAACAACACCAACCCCAGATTTTTTATGATCTTGAGTTGGCGTTGTTTCTTGTATTGTGGCTTTTGCTTTTTGCCGCTTAGATTTCTTCGATGGTGACACTGATGATCTTCACCGCTGGCGCATTAACGTTGCCTGGGTCACGCGCAGGAATGGACATCAACACATCCAAGCCTTCCACAACCTGACCAAAGACTGTGTGCTTGCCATTCAAATGGGGCGTAGGTCCGTGGGTGATGAAGAATTGCGAGCCGTTGGTGCCGGGTCCCGCATTTGCCATGGAGAGAATGCCCTGCTTGTCATGTCGCAAACTGGCATCAAACTCATCGCCAAATTTATAGCCGGGTCCGCCGCGTCCGGTGCCGGTGGGGTCGCCGCCTTGCACCATGAAGTTGTCAATTACACGATGGAAGATGACGCCATCGTAATATCCTTCGCGTGAAAGGAAGACAAAATTATTGACAGTCATCGGGGTCTTGCCGGCAAATAACTCAATCACCATTGTTCCTTTGTCGGTTTCCATGCGCGCTTTGTAAGTCTTTTTCGGATCAATCTGCATTGCGGGTGGGGTCGTCCATTGTTTTGCCATTCTAAAATCTCCTTTTATTTTAATAACGATTCGATTCTTGCCACAACCATATCCAGAGCGGCGATGTTATGTCCGCCTTCGGGGATGATCACATCTGCATACCTTTTGGATGGTTCCACAAATTCAAGGTGCATGGGGCGCACGGTTGCTTCGTATTGTTTGATGACTGATTCGGTGCTGCGGCTGCGCTCGGCAATGTCGCGGCGCAGGCGGCGAATAAAGCGGACGTCAGCGTCTGCGTCTACAAAAAGTTTTACATCAAACAATTTGCGTAATTCAGGCTCTACAAAAATCAATACTCCCTCTACAATGATGACTCCGCGCGGCGCGACGGTAAAGGTCTGGCTGGTGCGGCTGTCGGTGGCGAAATCGTAGATCGGAACTTCAACTGGTTGCAGGTTTCGCAACGATTCGACGTGTTTGATCAGCAATTCAGTTTCGAGGGAATGCGGATGATCAAAGTTGACATCTCTGCGTAACGTGGGCGGCAGTCCTGTCAAATCTTTGTAGTATGAGTCGTGTTGGAGGTATGCAATTCTATCTGCCCCAACTCGATTGAGGATTGCCTGGGCAACTGTTGTCTTGCCGGAGCCTGATCCGCCGGCGATGCCAATGACCAAAGGGGTGTTGTGGCTCATATTTTCGATTATAGCCCATGAACGGCAAAACCGGCTCTGAGCGGAACTCTGGCATTTCCTTGATAAATGATTGACAGCCATCCCTTGACCAAGCAGATGGCTGTCATATTTTTATTTTTTACGAACCCCGTTATATTATTTTTTCACATACAACCCCAAGTGATTTGCTACTTCGCGTTGTTTGCCGGGGATGTTTTCGTCAATGGGAGAGTTCAAAACGCGGGCTTTCCCGTCGATGCCTTTGATGACCATTGTAGAGGAGCCGCCGCCGTCCATGTTTGCGCCGCTATAAACGCCATACGAGATCAGCAGTTCAGCCAGTTCGGGGAAGGTAACGCCTTCGCTATACCCTGTCTGACGACCGTCTACCACCATGAAGATCAGCCATCGCCCGTTTTTGCTTATTCCAATCGCCGTGCGCGGGCTGGGCGTTGTGGCCGCCAGATTTTTGACCGTGATGCCATTTCTGACAACCACACGATCTCCGGTAACGGCGTTGAATATTTTATTGGGAATGCTATCCACTGTCACCTGGTTGGTGGCGCTGATGTAAATAGTTGGTTGGACGGTTTTGACCGGTGAGTACACCGTTCCGCGTGAAGCCGCGTAGCCATTTGCTTTGACCGGGTCACCACCACTCGGACAGGTAATTACAGGATTAACTGAAGCATCCAAATAGTAAAATCCATCTCCATTAATGGCAACGTTCATGCTGAATTCTTCAAGGAATTTTGTGGTTGTGCGCGTGCATAAAATTCCGCTTGAATTTTTTGAGGGTGTCACAAGGAATTCAAGCCCAGCAGTAGTGAGGTCTATTGCCATCACATACATTCTGTTTTTGCGCGGCGTGGTTAGGTCTTTTTGCAGGTATGTAACGCCTTTGAAAAGATTTTGCTTGATCGAAACCGGACGGGTGGCGCTGAGGAATACAAGATATTTCTTCTCGCACCAGCCTGTCAGCCCATCCATGCGGCGGATTTGCGCCCATTCCGTGTTGCTGGTATCGTCCAGCGCGGGCAGAGTATCATCCAAAATAACTGTTCCAAGCACCTTGCCAATAATGCTGGGTGTCTCGCGTACGGTGACCGATGCAATGCCTACGCGGTACCATTTTTTGTCGTCGTCATCGGGTACGGGGATGGGCGGTTCTTCGGGCGCAGGGGGCAGGTCAATGGACGCGCTCAACAGGTCTTTGCTTAAACTCCAACCGCTCAGGCTGCCATCCAATTTGCGAATATTAATCCAGGTTCCATCGGCGCTTAACCCAATCTGTTCCACGGTCTCGGCGTAATAAAGCGTGCCGAGAACTTTGGCGGTAAACACCGCTTGTTCAAGCACTGGTATGGATGATCTGAGAACGCGGTATAACTTTTGGTCAACCACTGGCGGGGGTGTTGTTACGATAAGTTTTAGATATGCGCTGGAACTCCACCCAATCAGACGCCCCGTTGAATTCTTAATTTTCAACCAGGTTCTGCCGGCATTTGCGCCAATTTCTTCCACGATTTCATTAAAGGTAACTGTGCCAAGTGAGGTGTAGTTCAACCCTGGCCCTTCACGGACTTTCAGCGAGGGTCTGGCAGTAACGCGGTAGGTCTTTTTTTCAACTGGCGGGAGGGGAGCGCTAACAATTTCAAGGTATGCGCTGGAACTCCAGCCGATCAAACTTCCGTCAGATTTTCGAGTCTTTAGCCAACTTCGATCAGAATTTGCGTTGATCTCCTCAACTGTTTCATTTGGATAAAGCAAGCCAATTGCATTGTACGCCACGCCCGGTCCCTCGCGGACTTTTAGAGAGGGTGACGCGGTGACGCGATATTTCTTGCCTGTCAGGGTGTCGCCGTCAGGGATCGGTTCAGGATCAACCGGCGGCGGAGGAGGAGTATCTGCCAGATTGAACCTTGCTCGCAGTGCGGCGAGATCGCCGTTGAAATAGTTCAGGTCAACGCCTTTGCTTTCTGTGCCATACAGCCTGCCGTCTCCAACTTCCGTGTATTGCCAGAATAACCATTCGCCTTTCTTCCAGGGCAGTGGAATCAACGGCTCGGCTGTTTCATAATGCGCAATCCACAGCGGATATTGATGGAAATATTCGAGGTTGGACGCCTGTGTTGTGGAGTTGGGCGCATTGTCGCGCCAATAATAATAAGCCGTATAAATGGCAATTTCTTTTCCGCCCACAAGTTGTTTTACTCGTTCAATGAATGTGTACCAGTTCTTCCAGCCTTTGTATATGCCATTGTAACTTTCTTCAAGATCAGCAAAAAGCGGAAGTTCGCCAAAGTCGCCGTCATGTTGTTGCACCCATAATTCTGCCTGCTTTTTTGGCTCTATGCGGCTGTCGTAGAACCAATACGAACCTCGCGGCAAGCCGGCAAGTTTGGCTTCGCGCCAATTGACCTTGAAATCTGAATCCACCCAAATATTTTGTCCTGCCCGCACAATAACATATCCCGCCGACGCGCGCATTTTTATATAATCAATGCCTTGCGGGGTTTCGGGGTCGTCTTCGTAAAAACTAACATCAGGTCCAATGACGTATGCCATGATATTCTCCTTGTTGTTATCGGTCTATAAAAATTATACCAAACGGCGTGATGTAATTTTGTAAAGATTTTGTGGGGATGATGCGGAGCCCCGCCGAACCTTGCCCAACTGGCAGCGGATTCTGTCCGACGGGCATTTTCCACGCTTCAGCATCGCTCGGTTTAGATTGCATTCTCAAAATGGGTGACGACGGGCTTCATGCCCGGCTTTCCTTCCACAGCAATGGCGTCAATTTGCCAATGATCTATTTCGTGTTCTGCGGCGTACTGCTGTGCCGAGTTAAACATGTGCTGTTGTTTGGCGCGGGTAATATTGGCTTCAGGAAAAAAATTCGCGCTCGATGTGAGCGTTTTGACTTCTACGAAAATTGTCACATCACCTTGCTGAACAATGATATCTATTTCCCCGTATGGCGTGCGCACATTGCGCGCGATGATCCGATAGCCGCGTTCAGCCAGCCAGTTAGCGGCAACTTCTTCGCCCCATGCGCCGATCTCTTTTTTGTACTTTGTCATTCGTCAAAATTATCCATAAGCCTTTGCAGGCGAATCGCCCAGTTATCTTTGCGCGGTTTGTATTCTCGTTTTAGTTTTTCATAATTTTCGAGCATCAGGCGGGTGGTACGCTCAATGGCGTAGACGGAAGATTCCCTTCGCGCTGATTCACTCATTTGGGCGCACAGATTAGGGGTAAGGCAGAGGCGGGTGAGTTTGGCTGTGAAGGCGGGCAGGTCATGCGTTGCAAGTAATCCTGTGATTCCATCCTGCACTGTATCGCTCACACCAACCGAATGTATGCCCATCACAGGCAGTCCTGTCCCCATGGCTTCGATCACTGAAAGCGGATGGACTTCGGTGATGGATGCGGTGACAAAAATATTGCACATGGCTAAATACGCAGGCAGTTTATCGTATGCGATCCGCCCAGTTAAGCGGACGCGCTGAGTCAAATCCAATTCAGTGACAAGGTTTCGTATCTCATCTTCAAATTGCTGGATGCCGCTTCCGATCAACAGGAGATGTGTGTTTGGAATTGCCTGTGCAACCCCCGCAAAGGATTTCAAAAGAAAGGGCAGGTTTTTTTCAGGCGCCAGGCGCCCGGCATAGACCAGCAAAATGTCATCCTCTTTGTATCCAAATTCGGCGCGGGGGAATGGACGGGCTTCGTAAAAACTCTTTAAGTCCACACCATTTGGCACAACCGCTATCCGGCCTTTTACATTGAGCTGACGCAGAATTTTCTCCATGCCCGCAGAAGGCGCTATGACAAGGTCTACGGCTTCGCAAAAAGATGGCATGTAGGCTTGCAAGAGTCCCTGACTCATTTCTTCGGGCATCATGGGCAGATAGGCTTGCGCGTATAAATCGTAACGCGTGTGGTTTGTGAATACAACGGGAATTTGTGGCGATCGGCTGTATCTCAGCGCAAGGCGTCCGCTTAAGAATGGATGATGAACGTGAATAATATCCATGCTTTGCAGAAGTTTTTTTGCGGCTGGCGAATAGCGTGTGGATAAATAGAAGCCAGAATCAGATAGGGGAACGCCTCGGCTATGAATAACGCGCGGTTCGTCATCTTTGTATTCCAAATCGCCGAATGTGAAAACGAAAACATCATGCCCCGCCCGTTCAAGGTGACGCTTGTTGATTTCAATGTAATTCGTAATGCCGCTGACATACGGTTTGTAACTATCTACCATCATTCCGATTTTCATATTACTATGCTAAGACTATTGAGAAGGAATGTCAAGGAAGCAAAAGGATAAAGGGCGAAGGATGATAAAATCCACGCATGAGGAGACCTATGATTGCGAAATTGATTCTGCGAGATAAGGAATATGAAGTGCGTCCGGGTATGACCCTGTTGGACGCTTTAAAGAAAAGTAATATTGTGCCTGAGGCAGTCATAGCGATTCGTGACGGCGAAATAATTACAGACGATGAAATTCTGCGCTCTGGCGATGAGATCAAATTGGTCGCCGTGATTTCTGGTGGATGATTGGCAGCCGCCAATTATCAATCATATTTTTTTACAGGTTTGGAGTGTATTTATGAAATGCCGCCAATGTGATCAAAAAGCATCCATCCACATGCGCCAGCATAAACTGGCCTTGTGTAAGGAACATTATCTCGAATGGATTCCCGAGCAGACGGCGCGATTTATCAAAAAATATGCAATGTTCACGCCCGATGAAAAAATCCTTGTGGCGGTTTCGGGCGGAAAAGATTCGCTTGCACTATGGGATATTCTCGCGCGGCTTGGCTATCAAGCGGATGGCTTATATCTTGGACTTGGTATTGATGCCGGTATCAACTATTCGCACGAGTCTCAGCGGCTGGCGCAAAAATTCGCGGACGAAAATAACCTCAAATTGCATGTTGTGGATATTGAAAAGGAATACGGTCAATCCATTCCTGTGCTTTCAGAGATCAGTCATCGTGGGCACGGCAGACCCTGCGCCGTGTGCGGACTTGCCAAACGCCATGAAATGAATCGTATTGCGCGCGACTTTGGCTACGATGTGCTTGCGACTGGTCACAACCTCGACGATGAAGCTGCCGTCTTATTTGGCAACACCCTAAACTGGTCCAGCGAATATCTTTTGCGTCAGGGCCCCGTTTTGCCTGGTACCGAGGGATTGGCGCGCAAGGTGAAACCGCTTTGCCGTTTCTACGAGCGCGAGATGACCGCCTATTCCATTATGCGCGGCATTGAATACATCTATGATGAATGTCCCTTTGCAGATGGGTCGCAGTCCATTTTTTACAAGGAGGCGCTTAATCAACTTGAAACCGCGCGTCCTGGCGCGAAGTTGATCTTTTACTTGAATTTTCTGGAAGCCAAAAAAAGCGGGAATTTATTTGTTGAAAAAAACGTTGGAAAGTCGCAACTGCATCCATGCCCCAAGTGCGGACAGCCTACTTCTACGCCTGATTTTTGTTCATTTTGCAGAATGATTGAAAAAGCGGCTTCTGCGGTCTAGGACTATGGGCTGTTCTATCTTGCCACTGTTGCAAGCAGACCAATTGTAAATAACCCCAGCGCGGCATAGACCGCAATTTTTTCCTGCGGAAAAAGAGTCAAGGCAGGCATGTCAAAACTTGACCGTTGCAAGTCGGCGCGATCGGGAATTTGTTGATTTCCGAGCAGGGCTTCTTTGAATTCGATCACATCCTTGGGGCGGTCATCAGGGTGCAGAGACATTGCCCACAGAATGGCTTTTTCCACACGAGCGTTGAGGTGAGGATTAATTTCTCGTGGCAGGGTCAGGGTTCGGGTATCCAGGAATCGTTTGCGAGCCTCTGCCGGAGGTTCATTCGTCAATAGGTGATAAAGAGTTGCACCAAAGGAAAAAATATCGGCGCGTATGTCAGTATGGGCATCGTCGCCACCGTATTGTTCCAAAGGCGTGTAAAGCGCAGTTCCCTGTCCTTGAATAATGGTAATGGTCACTTCATCGGGGGCGAGGATTTTAACGAGTCCAAAGTCAACCAGTTTGATCACTCCGCTGGGTGTAATTTTTAGGTTGCTGGGTTTTATATCGCGATGGATGATGGGCGGGTCTTGTTGATGCAGATAGCTTAATGTGTCAGCCAATTGTACAGCCCAGCGCAGAACTTCACTTTCAGGAAGAAAAATTTTATCGTGACGCGCCTCCAGCATACGTTCGCGCAAATCCTTGCCGGGCACATAATCCATGATCAGGTAATCACGCGCCCCGTTGGAAAAATAATCTGATACTTTGGGCAGGTTCGGGTGATCGAGACGCGCAAGCACAGAAGCCTCGCGAAAGAATTGTTCGCGTGCCTGTTCAAAAAACTGTGTTGGGAGGGATTGATTGTGCTCAACTTCTTTAACCGCACATAATCTACCTTGCAGACGTGTATCTTCTGCAAGATAGATACTGCCTGTGCCGCCCTGCCCGATCAATTCACGGATCTGATAGCGGTTACGCAATACCTCCCCTTTCTTTAACGATTGGGGCAACTCTTCTCCTTTTTTTCCTGCTGTCTTGCACGTGTGTTCTGTATCTATCTTGATCAAGTGATGTTTTCGGCGTGTATCACCTGATGCATTAAGATTGTCTAACTCAAATATGGAAACTGGAGTGTTCACGATCTCTGTGGTGAAATATTTTGCCAGTCTCACGCACGAAAGAAGTATGCACAGAAATCCACTTTTCTGCTATATTATAAGCGTCTTTATTATTATTATTCGAGGCAATTATGAAACTTGAAGAAGAATACCCTATTCTCGTCGCGCAAGATGGCCCGCTCAAAGGACAACGTTGGGCATTAAGTCGAACATTGATGGTTGGGCGTGATCCTACCTGTGAAATCAATGTTCAAGATCGTCAGGTATCGCGTTTCCATGCGCGCATCACACCCACTCCCGAAGGTGTGACGATTGAAGATTTGGGCAGTAAAAATGGCACAAATCATAACGGGACTGAATTAGCAACGCCGGTCATGTTACAAGATGGTGATGTGCTCGGTATTGCGCTTGCTCAGCAATTCCTGTTTTTGACATCTGACGCCACTATGCCGCTGGCTGAAGGCGGTGTTCGTTCTGGCCGCTTGTTGATGGATCAAAAATCCAGGCAGGTGTGGGTCAACCAACAGCAGGTGGCTCCGCCTTTATCAGCCCAGCAATTTAAATTGTTGTGGATGTTGTATGAAAATCAGGGGCAGGTCATCAGCCGTACTGATCTTGTAGCCACTGTCTGGGGCGAAGACCAAATGGCCGGGGTGTCCGATCAGGCTTTGGATGCGCTTATCCGCCGCTTGCGAGATCGTCTTGCCGCGCTTGATCCCACTCATCAATACATCGATTCGGTGCGCGGTCATGGTGTGCGGTTGGATAATCCTCCTGTTGGAGGTTGACATGGATGACGAATCAGAAAAAATCCTGATCCATCTTATTACCAATATGCGAACAGCCGCGCTTGGCACAATTCGAGATGAAGCGCCGCGCGTTTCGATGGTGACTTTTGTTTCTGCGCCGGATTTCTCGGCGTTTTACGTGCATGTCAGCCGCCTGGCGCAACATACAGTGGATATGCAAAAAAACAAGCAGGTCAGTTTATTAATTGCAGAAGCCGATGATGGTCGGACAGATCCGCAAACGCTGGCGCGCTTATCCATTCGTGGCGCTGCTGAATTTATGGAAAATGGCGAACCTGGCTACGCCCCTATCAAAACCTTGTACATTGAACGCTACCCCGCATCTGAGCCGCTGTTCAGGTTTGCAGATTTCGGACTGTGGCGCATTAAGCCCAAGGGTGCGCGTTTTGTTGCGGGCTTCTCAAAGGCGTTCAACCTGACGATTGAAACACTTCAAAAAGCAGCGCAAAAATAATTGGCAAAATCGTTCCGCATGAGAAATTCTGCGGAACAGTTTTTATTTTAAGGAGCAAACATGGAACCATTAAAACTTCTTGCTATTTTTGCACACCCCGATGACGAATCAATGGGAATGGGCGGCACGTTGGCAAAATATTCCGCTGAAGGAGTGGGTACGCATCTCGTCTGCGCTTCACGCGGCGAGCGGGGCTGGTTTGGTCCCGAAGAGCAGAATCCGGGCTTGGACATTCTCGGTAAAACCCGCACACTGGAGTTGGAAAATGCTGTCAAAACATTGGGTATGAATGGGTTGCATTTTCTTGATTACATTGATGGCGAAGTGGATCAAGCGCCGTACTCCGAAGCCGTTGGTAAAATTGTCACTCATATTCGCCGCATTAAACCGCAGGTGGTTGTGACGTTTCCTCCCGATGGAAATTATGGGCATCCCGATCACATTGCCATGGGACAATTCACATCCGCTGCAATTGTCTGCGCGGCGGATGCGAGTTATCAGGATGCCGAAAATCTTCCTGCTCATCGCGTCTCCAAACTTTATTACATGGTGGATGCTGAAAATTTTATCAACCTCGTTGCGCCCTTTATGGGTGACATGACATTCCGTGTGGATGATCAAGTGCGCGGTGAATTTCCCTGGAGGGATTGGATGGTGACCACGCGCATTAATATGGCTGAATATTGTCAGACAGCATGGCGCGCCATTCAATGTCATCAAAGCCAACTGCCGACCTTGGGCGCATTGGCCGAGATGCCCGAAGACGCCGCCGCATCTGTCCTCGCCATGCAGGGGACTTTCTATCGCGTTTTTAGTTTGGTCAATGGCGGCAGGGCAATAGAATCAGATTTATTTGAAGGCTTGAGATAAGTTGTAACTTTGTTTCGCCCACTGTGCTTGGATTGATACATGGCTTTGTCAGCCTTGGTGATAATTTCATCCACTGCTTGACCGTGAGTAGGATAACATGCTACGCCAAAAGATAAGGTGATGCTCACATCCTTCCCCTCGTGTTGGATGATGATTTTTTTACATTTCTGCCGTATTTCTTCTGCGCGTTTAGCGGCAGATTTCACCGTTGTGGCGGGTAGGACTAACAGGAATTCTTCACCGCCATACCGGCAGACAATATCCGAGCCGCGCGCGTGTTTTTTCATCAAGTTGGCGATCTTTAGCAAAAATTGATCGCCGACTTGATGCCCGTAAGTGTCGTTGATTATTTTGAAGTGGTCAATGTCTGACATGATCACACTCAAGTGATTCTTTTCGCGTTTGGCGCGTATTATTTCACGTTTAATTGTTTCGCTCAGATAACGGCGGTTATACAAGCCGGTCAGCGGGTCGCGCAGGGCTTGCTCGCGCAATTCTGTGTGGAGGTTTTCGATCTCGGTTAGGTGGGCTTGTAACTGTTCATTTGCTTTTTGCAGAGCCTCTTCAGCCCGCTTGCGTTCGGTGATATCTTCTTTTACCGCCAAATAGTGGGTAAAAACTCCATTCAAGTCAGTGATGGGTGAAATGATGGCTGACTCGTAATATAAAGAGCCATTCTTTTTGCGATTCACAAATTCACCACGCCATTCATTTCCGGCGGTAATTGTTTCCCATAATTGGCTGTAGGTTTCGGCCGGAGTTAGATCGGTCTTTAGGATGCTTGGCTTTTTTCCGATGACTTCGTCGAATCCATATCCTGTAACTTGAGTGAAACGCGGGTTTACGTATTCAATATTTGCTTTCAGATCCGTAATTGCAATGGATGCCGGACTTTGTTCGACAGCCTGCGTAAGTTTACGCAGTTCCACTTCCACACGCTTGCGCTCGGTAATTTCTCTTTCTGCGCGCGTAATCGTTTTTCGCATACTTTGGAATGTAAAAAAGAACAAGCCGCCTGTAATTCCAAATGCCCCTGTGTAAGTAATCCATTGTGTAACAGTAACTGCATAATCGGGCTGGGGTAGTATGCCTGCATTTTCTGCCAGGATTAATCCCAATACAGCCATTGAGCTTGCAATGGTGGATGTCAGAATGCCGCGCAAGTCAAATAATACTCCAGACATGACCACCAATAATAGATAGTTTGTTGTTGTTGGGGTGCGGATGGTTCCCAAACTTGCTATTGCCCCGGTTATTAATATAAAACCCAAAGTCATTAACCAGATTCCCGCAAATTCTATTTTGCCACGGCGCAGCCATTGGTGTAATAACAAACTTATGGTCAAAGCAAATACGTCGATTAGCAAGGTGCTTTTTGGGGTTTTTCCGCCAATCAAAATGCCAAATATAACCAGGGATGAAAATAATATAGCGGTAATTGCGCCTGCGTTGAGCAAACTGGCACGGAGTGTTTTTTCTTCATCGTCTTCAAAAACAGGGGGCGTAAACCATTGTTTGATCGAGGTTATCATGGCCGTTTTCTTCTTTTTAAATGAGAATTTGACGAAGTATAGCCCATAAGATTTTTACTGTGCAACACGTGGAATGTTTTATTCTTGTGGGTTGCCCGCGAAAGTACAAGGGTGCATAAGTTTTGGTAACTTAGAAGTTAAATCCTTGCACTGTGCGAAAAAATATTTACCATAGAGAACATAAAATGCACCGATTTTTTTATTTTTTCTTAGTGGTAGGCGTAGAAAAAAATAGCCAAGACAAGTTCGGGAGGTTTTTTGGGGATTTCTTCAATATTAATACAAGGCGCGTTTTAGTTTTTTTATTTGTGGGAGGTCATTATTTTTTGCGAAACTCAAGGATTTGATAGTAACCAATTTGGATCACATCCCCGTGTTTGATGGGAATAGGTACGCCTTGAGGGATAAATTTTCCATTGACATAAGTCCCCAAAGAACTTTTTTCGTCACGGATATATGCGTCTTTTTTTGTTAGAAAAATGGTTGCGTGTACACGCGATACGCTTTTATCAGACAGGCGAATATGGCAATTTGCTCCCCTGCCAATTAATGTTTCAGTTCCAAAGAGTTGAATGGATTGCCCCGCCAAATCGCCGGAACGGATATATAAATGTGGAGTGCCAGTCTTGAAGTCGGGTTGTCGCGGCGGCTGTATTTGACGCGCGGGAAGTTCAGGTTGAATCGGCGGCGGCATAAACACAGTCTTTTGTATATCTTCTTTGGGCTGCACCTGTTTCGGTTGGATATTTCCACATGCTTGTATAAAGGCATTGTAAAATTCAAGCATGGTCCCAAACCGTTCTGTCGGATTCTTACTTGCCGCTTTTTGAATTACAGGAAATATCCCAGGCGGCAATTTTGAATTAAATTTGGAGAGGGGCGGCAGGGATAAATAGGCGTGTTCATACGCATAGCGTTCGCGCGCGGTGGAACCGGGGCTTTTTGTATCCCCGTGATACGGCACGACACCGCCGCTTAGCATTTGATAAATTGTAATGCTCAATGAATAAATATCCGTTTGCGCGCTGACAATCCCCTGTGAAAATTGTTCTGGCGCCATGTAGGGTAGCGTTCCCCCGCCGGCATATTCCTGTGCAGCGCGTGCTACGCCAAAATCCGCAAGGAACACATCTTTGCCATTCTCATGCAATAAGATATTTGAGGGTTTTATATCACAGTGAAAAAAACCTTTTTGATGCGCAAAATTTAGAGCGCTGCAAACCGGCTGAAGAATAGGGATAATTTCCGAGAGATGTAAAGGGCGATCCAGCGCTTCAATTTTTTTCTTTAAATCCAATCCATCCACCCACGCCATGACAATATATGTGACACCCCGCTCACTACCTGATTCATAAAAACGTACAATATAGGGGTGTGTCAGGTCTTTTAAAAACTCGGCTTCTTTTTCAAAAGCCCCGAGTACTCCGGTATTTTCAGAGAGGTCACGGCGCAGAACTTTAACCGCCATCTTTGCGGATCGTAACGTATCCCAGGCGAGATAGACATCAGCCATGCCGCCGCTGCCGACGAGATCGCGCAGGAAGTATTGATTCTTAAGAGTAGAGCCTTTGAGTGCGGTCATACTTGGCGCAAAGTATAATCATAATGTTCTGTGTTGGGAATGTTTGTAAACAACCTGTGTTTTCGCCGCCTAAAAACTCACCCCCAGCCCTTTCTTTGTAAGAGTGGGCTGGGGGTGATATGCCCTCCAGATACATCCACAGTTTGGAGAGCATAAAATATAGATCAAGTTATTTACCTGGTTAACTTCCATGCGGCTGGTAGTGCCAGCGTGGTCACAATTAACTTAATCAGATCGCCAACAATAAAAGGAATAAGTCCCGCAGTGATTGCTTTGCTAAAACTGCCAAGAACAATTGTCAGCCACGCAACCCCGAAAGCATAAATAATGACTGTTCCAATTAAAAATGGGATGATGGATGTGCGTACGCTTCGTTCCAATCCGCGTTCGGCCAGCAGACCAACGACATAAGCGGCAACCACGAATCCGATCAGGTATCCAAAAGTTGCGCCTGAGAGATACGCAATTCCCGAAGCGCCGCCTGCAAAAACCGGTAATCCAAACGCGCCGAATGTGATGTAAAAAAACATCGAAGCCGCGCCGCGTTTTGATCCCAATGTGGCGGCGATGAGCAGCACAGCAAAGGTTTGCCCAGTCAATGGGACTGGGGTAAAAGGCAGGGGAATTTTCACCTGGGCGAGCACTGCAACAAATAGCGCGCCAAACATGATCAATATTAAATCGCGCAGCCAACTGGACATGCGTGGAAACGTGCGGTTGTAAAGAGCGGGGGCGAGGGTTGTCATTTTAGGAGTTCCTTTTTAAGTTTTGTTTGTTTTGTAACACTCAAGCATTCAAAAAGATGCTGGCTCAAGGCTTGGGATGCTTTACATCTGAACGGAGAAAGCAGGATTTTAGCGTTTCATAAAAAGGAGTCGAAGGATGAATTCCTCCGACTCCTTTTACTAATTACTTTTTACAAATTACTTCTTCATTCCAAACTTCTTCATCAAAACATCCTGAAGAGTCGGTTGACCAATTTCCTGTAATTCATATCTCACACGCTGATGTGGTTTTGTGATCTTCATTACGCGCGACAAATCAATTGGTGTGCCAATGATCACCAAATCAACGTCAGATTTGTTAATCGTCTCTTCGAGGTCTTTTGTCTGCGCATCGCCGTAGCCCATCGCGGGCAAAATTGGACCAGTCTTTGGATATTTGACGTATGTCGCCGCGATTGATTTCACCGCAAACGGGCGCGGATCAACGATTTCTTTTGCGCCAAATCTTCGGGCGGCGATGTACCCCGCACCGTACGCCATCTCACCATGAGTTAGCGTTGGTCCGTCTTCCACCACCAAGACTCGCTTGCCTTGAATCGCTGCGGGGTCATCCACAAAGAGCGGAGAAGCGGCTTCGATCTGAATCGCATTTGGATTCAACTTGCGAAGCGATTCGCGCAGTTTGATCACGTTCTCTGCATCGGCAGTATCCACTTTATTAATTACGAATACATCTGCCATGCGTACATTTGTTTCACCCGGGTAATAAGTTGATTCGTGTCCGGTGCGATGCGGGTCTGCTACAACAATTTGCAGGTCTGGAATGTAGAACGGGAAGTCGTTATTGCCGCCATCCCACAAAATAATATCCGCTTCTGTTTCAGCCTGGCGAACAATCTTTTCATAATCCACGCCCGCGTAGATAATCACACCATTATCAATATGCGGCTCATATTCTTCGCGTTCTTCAATCGTGCATTTGTATTCATCAAGATCGTCATAGTTTGCGTAGCGTTGAACTTCCTGCGCCACAAGATTTCCATAGGGCATTGGATGACGAATCGCGGCAACTTTGTACCCCATCTCTTTGAGGATTAAAGACACACGCCGCGTTGTCTGGCTTTTGCCTGATCCTGTCCGAACTGCGCTGATCGACACGACTGGTTTGGTTGACTTCACTTGCGTATACTTTGTTCCCATAATGCGGAAATCTGCGCCAGCCGCATTAACCATACTGGCTTTGTGCATCACATATTCATGCGGCACATCGCTATATGCAAAAACAACCTGTTCTGCGCCATATTTCTTGATCAGGTCAAGCAATTCCCCTTCGGCATGGATCGGAATCCCTTTCGGGTACATCTCGCCCGCGAGTTCCTTCGGATACACGCGACCTTCAATATCAGGGATTTGGGTTGCCGTGAAAGCCACGACCTCATAATCCTTGTTTCCACGGAAGAACGTGTTGAAGTTATGAAAGTCACGTCCTGCCGCGCCCATGATGATGGTTTTGATTGGCATAGGAATCTCCTATCGTACAAATCGTACTGAGGACAGTGTCCGACGCAACCCGGCTTTGGTTTTGAGCCGCATCGTTTTTACCCAATACGATCTCTCTGATTTCATTAAACAAGAAAACAGGCTGAAAGGATAGATAACTTTCAGCCTGTTTTTAGTATGACAGTTGTTTGGCTCTGCCCGCTCTTACTTCCCCAGTCTTACATTACGTCAGGTGACTGAATTCCAAGTAATCTTAGCGCATTTTCAATCGTTTGTTTTGCCGCCATTACCAATTGCAGGCGCGCATTTCTGGTTTTTTCGTTTTCGGTTTGCATTACGTTTACAGCATGATAAAACGAATGGAATGTATTTGCCAGATCGTACGCATAAGCCGCCATCACCAGCGGACGATACTCGTTTGCCGCCTGTTCCACCGTTTTCGGGAAGCGGGAAATTTGCTCGATCAATTCAATCTCGTGCTTGGTCAGTTCATACTCAAAGGTTGATCTCACACCTTGTAACTCGTAACTCGTAACTTGCGCCTTCTTCAAAATTGAATTCGCCCGCACGTAAGCATTTTGAATGTACGGGCCCGTCCTGCCGTCAAAGGATAAAGCCTCGTTAATATCAAAGACAATGTCTTTGTTGTTGTCCACCGAAAGCATGGAATAGATCAATGCGCCCATGCCGATTTGATACGCAATCTTCTCTCGCTCGCTCGCAGGTACATCACCGCTCTTTTCCGATTCAACAGCCATCACGCGCTTAACTGCCTCGTCCGCTACATCTTTGAACAGCACAACCCGCCCGCGCCGCGCAGACATGGCTCCTTCGGGCAGGCTCACAAACCCGTAGCCCAGATGATAGCATTTTTCAGATTGCGGGAACCCCCACAATTTTAGAATCGCAAACGCCTGTTGCAAGTGCATGGACTGGCGCACATCCACAACATAAATTGATCGATCAACGTGATATTTTTCAAACTTTACTTTGGCTAACGCAAGGTCTTTTGTAAGATACAGGGTTGTGCCGTCTGAACGCAAGAGAATATTTGTGCGGTATTTTTCCTTGGTGAGCCCCAGTTTCTCATCAATTTTTACAATCACCGCGCCGCCTTGTGAACGTTCATCAGTGGCAATGTCTTTCGCGATTAATTCATCCACAATAATTTTGGATGGTTCGTCCAATTCGCTTTCGTAGAACCAGACATCTATTTTGACATCAAGCATTTCCAGCACATCGCGCAGTTCTTCCAAACTCCATTCGCGCGTTTCGCGCCACAACTCACGCACCGATGTATCGCCAGCATCCCATTTGCGATACATTTCACGCCGCTCAGCATCGTACGATTCGCGCTGGGCAGTTTGTTCAGGAGTTTCATTTTCCTGTTTTTCAAGCATGGCAGTGGCTTCCACATAAAGTTTCGCCAACCATTGACCACGCTCGTGTACGCCTTCAGGTTCCTGTCCTTTGTAAAACCTGTTATACATCCACATCACAGTGATCACGCCGAGACCCAAATCTCCGGGGTACGAAGCACGGATCGTTTTATAGCCAGCGAACTCAACCAGCCGCGCGAGGGTTTCGCCTAAAATCGTATTGCGCGCATGTCCAATGTGGAACGAGTGATGCGTGTTCGGCTGGGCATATTCGACCATCACCGTTTCATCTTTCGCCGCACCCCGCCCAAAGTCCAGACGCGAAGCGAGCACTGCATCCACAACCCGGCTTGCATAAGCAGAAGTTGAAAAATATAGATTGAGATATCCCTTAACAGCATCTATGCGGCTGATTCCATCCACGCTTCCGATCTGCGCCTTGACTTGTTCGGCAATTTCCTGGGCCTTTTGCGGCACCGGAAGTTTGCTTCCTTTTCCTGCGCGTGCTTCATTTGCGGCGGTCTGAAAAAACGAGGTAGCGAAGCCCCATTCGCCCGAAAAGGGAATGGGCTGCCATTTGAGTTCAGCCAGCGCAATATCATTCGCGGCACAAAATTCTTTTATTTTGGTTTCAATGAGTTGTTGTTCTTGTGTAAACATGGGTTTAATTATAGCCGAGGGTTGATGGGATGCGTTAACAAAAAACGGGAGCGCCGCTGGAATGGCGTTCCCGTTTAATTAACTGAAAAATAAACTACGTGTTTTTCAATTGATTGTCGCTTATTTTTAAGCGGCTTTCTTTTTCTTCTTGGATGCAACTTCTTCAACCACGGGCGGGTTGGCAATAAATGCAGCAAGGCGTTTCATTAAACGACCCTTACGGCGTGAAGCATTGTTTGGGTGGATTACGCCTTTTTCAGCGGCTTTATCCAATGTACTGATCGCTTTGATCACAGCCTCTTTGGTTTCAGGATCATTCTCTGAAAATGCAGCACGAGCGGCGGTAATTGCGGTGCGAGCCGCGCCACGAAGGTTGCGATTGTGAATGCGACGCTTTTCACTTTGACGATTGCGTTTGATTTGTGATTTAATGTTAGCCAAGGTTTTTCTCCAAAATAACTTTCTTTTTAACAGCGCTGTATTTTACATGAGGGACGTATATTTGTCCAGTGTGACAGCGAATATTTTTATGGGGTGTTGGTGGCAATGGGTTGTCCGTTGACGGGCGTCCATGTGGCAGTGGCTGAATCGGGGGCTGTGGTGCTTGTGGGCGGGCGTGTCGCTGTGGGCGTAACCATGTTGACAGGGATCAGCAACAATTGCCCAACTCGAATGGCATTTGGGTCTGTTATGCCGTTTTCTGTAATAATATCGTCTTCAGTGCTGTTGAACAGTTCGGCAATTCTACCCAAAGAATCGCCAGATTTGACAATATATTCTTCCTTTTGACCCTTTGGCAAATCGGCTGGAACGGTTGTAGCGGTTGGTAATAGCATTCCTGGGTTGGGAAGTGTGATTACCTGTCCCGGCAGAATATTCGGATTTTGCCGATCTATGCCGATTGGAAATCCTGTGATTTCGTTTATTCCACCATACGGGTTGAGGAGCATGATGAGTTCGATACCGTCTTCGCCAAGGTTATAGTTTTTCGCAATGATCTCAAGATAATCGCCGGCCTGCACGGTGTAATTGAACGGCGTTGAGAAGGTGGCTGTAGGCGTAATGGTGGCTGTAGCCGTGGCTGTGGCTGTAGCTGTCGGCGTGGATGTGCTGGTCGGTGTGAATGTCAGCGTGGGTGTGGATGTTTCGGTGGCGAAAAATGTGTTAATGGGTTTGCTTGGACCAGCCAGCCACGCAATTAAAAGAATTACACCGCCCAAAACAAGTACGCCGGCAATGATGTAAATGATATTAGGTCCGCCGCGTTTCCTGCGCTTGCGGTACGAACTGATACTGCTGGATGGTGAAGACGAAATAGGGGGTCTATTGTTCATGATATTTTTCCTTTTTACAAAGCGTGTTTGTTACGACGATTTCCCATTCGACGCAATGTAAAAATAATTCTACCTGAAAAATGAAGGTTGTGGGGTATTGCGTGTCAAAAGTCGAAGGTCAAAGGTCGTTGACTTTCGACTTTTGACCTTCGACAATTTTATCTCATGTGCGCCTTCAAATACTTCCCCGTGTAGGATTCTTTTACTTTCATCACCTGCTCAGGCGTTCCCTCGGCGAGTAATTCACCGCCGCCGTCACCGCCTTCGGGGCCGAGGTCAATCAGCCAGTCTGCGATTTTGATGATGTCGAGATTGTGTTCGATGATGACCACTGAGTTGCCGGTGTCCACCAATCTTTGCAATACTTCGATCAACTTGTGAACATCCGCTGCGTGCAAGCCAACGGATGGTTCGTCCAGAACATATAGCGTGCGTCCGGTTGCGCGGCGCGATAATTCTTTTGAGAGTTTTACGCGCTGTGCCTCGCCGCCCGAAAGCGTTGTGGCAGGCTGACCAACTCGCACATAGCCCAAGCCAACTTCCTGTAAAAGTTTCAACTTGTTTTGCATGGGCGGGTAATTCTTAAATTCTTCGAGCGCGTGGTCTACGGTCATATCCAGCACATCTGAAATGCTGTATTTATCGTGGAACATCACCTGCAAGGTCTCGCGGTTGAAGCGCTTGCCGTGACACACATCGCATGGCACATAGACATCGGGTAGAAATTGCATTTCGATCCGTAACTCGCCCTGACCCTGACAGGCTTCACAGCGCCCGCCATGCACGTTGAATGAGAAACGCCCGGGCTTGTATCCGCGCACTTTGCTTTCGGGCAGTTCTGCAAACAGTTTTCGGATTTCGTCGAATAAGCCGGTGTACGTCCCAGGGTTCGAGCGCGGTGTGCGCCCAATCGGCGACTGGTCAATGTTGATGATCTTGTCGAGATGTTCGATGCCTTCAATCTTTTCGTGTTCGCCTGACGATGTGTGTGCGAACATCAGTTTTGCGGCAAGCGAGTTGTACAAAATATCGCTCATCAACGTGGATTTGCCCGAGCCGGACACGCCCGTGATGCAAACCATTTTTCCCAACGGGATTGAGACATCGATGCCCTTCAAGTTGTTTGCCGTTGCGTTGATAATTTTTAGAGACTTGCCGTTTCCTTCGCGCCGCATCTTCGGGATCGCAACCTGCATCCGCCCCGAAAGGTAGGCTCCAGTCAACGACTTTGGGTGCGCCAAAATCTGTTTCGGCGTGCCTTCCGCAATGACCTCTCCGCCATGTTCGCCAGCGGCGGGACCGAGATCGATCACCCAATCAGCCTCGCGGATGGTTTCGTCGTCATGCTCCACGACCAGAACGGTGTTGCCCAAATCGCGCAGTCCTTTGAGCGTTTCCAGCAGGCGCGAGTTGTCTCGCGGATGCAGACCAATTGAGGGTTCATCCAGCACGTACAACACGCCGACCAGCCGCGAGCCGACCTGAGTCGCCAGCCGAATGCGCTGCGCTTCGCCGCCAGACAAGGTTGTAGCCGAGCGATTCAATGTCAAATAATTTAGCCCAACGTTGACCAGAAAATTAAGTCGCTCGTGGATTTCTTTGATGACTCTTTCTGCAATCGTTTTCTGCTTTGAGGTCAGCGGCGAACTCTTGCCGGAGATTTTCTTCACCCATTCCAAAGTTGTGGAAACCGGCCATGAATTTGCTTCGACGATGTTCACGCCGTCCACGGTGACTGCCAGTGCAGCGGGATTGAGTCTCTTGCCACCGCAGCTTGGGCACGGGCGGTCAGACATGAATTCACTAATCTTCTCGCGGATGTATTCGGAGTTTGTTTCGCGGTAGCGGCGTTCCAGGTTGGTGATTACACCTTCAAAGGCGCGTGTGAACTTGAATTCATTTCCATTTGAGTTTTTGTAATTCATCTGGATTTGTTTTTCACCTGTGCCGTACAAAACAACTTTGAGTTGCTCTTCTGTCAATTCGCGCACAGGTTTGTCAAGGTCAATTTTGTAAACTTTCGCCGCGGCTTCGAGTCCCTGCCAATAGTAGCCGCCTTCTTCTTTTGGACCGCTCCACTCCATGCTGGAAATCGCTCCCTCGTTCAGCGACCTGTCAAAGTCGGGGATGATGCGCTGTGGATCAATTTCTAATTTTGAGCCGAGTCCCTGGCAATCCTGACATGCGCCTTGCGGCGTGTTGAATGAGAAGGTGCGCGGTTCAATTTCGTTGATGCTGACGCCGTGTTCGGGGCAGGCGAGGTGTTCGGAGAAGTTCAAGTCGTTGGCGTCGAAGGTTGAAGGTCGAAGGTCGTCGCCCTGACCTTTGACTTTTGACTTTTGACCATTCTGACCATCCACCAAATTAACAGTGAGATATCCTTCGCCAAATTTGAGCGCAGTTTCAATCGAATCGGTTAGGCGGGTAAGCGCGGCTTTTTGTTCTTCTTTTTCGCCTTCGTGCGAAATGACAAGGCGGTCTACAACGGCTTCGATGGTGTGTTGTTTGTAGCGATCCAGTTCAATTTCATCGTCCAGTGAATGAACATTCCCATCCACGCGGACGCGGGTGAAACCAGCCTTGCGGATTTCTTCAAAGACAGCCTGATACGTTCCTTTGCGGGCGCGCACCAGCGGCGCAAGAACTAAGATGCGCGAGCCTTCGGGAAGTTTGGCGACTTTATCTACGATCTCTTGTGCCGACTGTTTGACTACTTCGCGTCCGCAGGTGGGGCAATGCGGAATGCCTGCGCGGGCAAACAACAGACGCATGTAGTCATATATTTCGGTAACCGTACCCACTGTCGAGCGGGGATTGTGCGAGGTGGATTTCTGATCAATGGAAACAGCGGGGGAAAGTCCATCAATGTAGTCCACATCGGGTTTGTCCATTTGTCCGATAAATTGGCGGGCGTACGCCGAGAGTGATTCAACGTAGCGCCGCTGACCTTCGGCGAAGATGGTGTCAAAAGCAAGCGATGATTTACCCGACCCTGATAAGCCTGTAATGACTACAAACTTATCACGCGGAATTTCGACCGTGATGTTCTTCAAATTGTGGACGCGCGCGCCCACGACGCGAATGACGTTAGCAGACATGGTTCTCCTTGGGAATTTTGCAATTGTAGCACAAATGTTTTATTCCTTTGTGCTTTTTTTCATCTTTCCTTCCTTATCCCTTATCCTTCTGAATTCGCGTTATACTGAGTGTAACTTCTCAAATCCGACGGTGTTATTTAATCCAACTCCGTCGGTAAGGTTTTTATCTTGCCGGAAATCGAATACAACGAAGAAGAAATCCTTGCGCGTGCCTCACAAGGCGACCGTGATTCTTTTGGTCAACTGTATGAGCGTTATGTGGAACGCATATTTAATTATGTGTACTACAGAACAGGAAATACACACGATGCTGAAGACCTGACTGCCCGCGTCTTTCAACGGGCTATGAAGCATGTTGTGAATTACACCGATAGAGGCGTTCCATTTTCTGCCTGGCTGTATCGCATCGCTCATAATCTGGTTGCAAATTGGCATCGTGACCGAAGCCGCAAACAGGAAATTCCGCTGGATGATATTCCCATTTTGCCTGCCAAGGGTGATCATCCGGAAAAAAATCTCGTTCGATCTCAGGAGCAGGAGTCTTTGTTGCGAATGATCCGCACATTGCCTTCTGAAAGACAGAATTTGCTGATCTTGAA
>JAIFKY010000301.1:0-11097 GCA_020049345.1 Anaerolinea sp. | reverse complement strand
TTCGTTGAGGATTTGTCCAACGCAGAGATTGGCGCAATCATGGGTAGAAGCGAAGGCGCTGTAAAAAGTCTTTACCATCGTACTCTTTTGGCTCTTCGCGATCAACTGGAAGATCAAAACCTTAGCCTTGAAGGAGAGTAAACCATGTTAAGAATTGTGACTGATGGCGCGGCTGATATCCCCTTTGCGTGGATGGAAGAGTTTGACATTAAAAGAATCCCCGTAAACATTCATTTTGGCGAAAAGACCTATACTCAAGATGTTGAACTAAGCCTTGATGAATTTTATAAAATGGTGGACGATAAATCGAACCCATTCCCGAAAACCTCTCAGCCTTCCCCGCATCAATTTGTGGAGTTTTACAAACAGCATTTCCAACCTGGCGACACCATTCTCTCGATTCACATCACCAGTAAACTTTCTGGCACATACGCGTCAGCAGTGGCTGCGGCAGAAGAATTAAAAGGCACATATAACGTGGTGACCTTCGATTCGCTCAGCGGCTCACTGGGCGTTGGTTTCATGTGCCGCGCCGCCCGTCAAATGGATCGTGCAGGCAAAAGCGTGGATGAAATTGTGCGCTATTTTGAATCCATCCGCGATCAGGTTCATATTATTCTCACGCTGGATACATTGGAATATGCGCGGCGCAGCGGGCGCGTGGGCACACTTTCTGCGGCGATGGCATCCATATTAAACGTCAAGCCGATTGCGCGTTTGCAGGATGGGCTGGTCAACATGATTGAAAAAGTCCGCACCCGAAAAACTGCGCTGGAGCGTGTTATTGATATAGGCCGGGAACTTGTTGGCGACAAACCTGTGCATCTTGCCGCCATACACGCCCGAGACATTGAATCTGGTCAAGCCTTGTTGGATGAAGCCAAAAAATATTTCAACTTCAAAAGCGCAGAGATGACCGATCTCTCCATTTCACTTGCCATCAACTTTGGACCAGGCACGGTTGGGTTGGTGTTGTATCCCGCTGAATAGGTACTACGAATGACGAAAACTCACACCCATGAAGAAGATATTCAATTCCTGGAAGCGCATCTGGCTGGAACATTGAAGCCGGTTGCGCCTTCGAGGGAGATTGTTCAACGCCTGAAAATTCGCGCCCAAATGCCCAGCCGCGAGGAAATTACCTTGCGCCTCAGCGATTGGCGCAGGCTGTTCCTTGTGTTTGGCGGTGTTATTTCTGGAATGTTGTTGTTCATTACACTTGCGCGTGCCTTCTATTATTTGGCTGGACGCAGGGGAACGTTATAATTTTTTTATTTCAAAAAGTCCGTCAGGTTATCAAGACCTGACGGACTTTTTGATTCGATTTTTTTCCTATTTGTAGATCAAACTGTCAAATTTACGCTTCAGAATATAATAGCCAGTCACACAATACGCGAGACTCGGCGATCAAGTCGGCTTCAATGGGAAGATCAAATTCTTCGGTGACGCGCACTGTTAAATGGTCAACGATCAATTGCAGGTTGGGGGGCAGGCTCGCGTCTTCTTTTAGTAGATTAAGCAAATCGTACGCGCTCATGTTTGGTACTTGCTTCCCTTTGCGGGTCAGATATGCTCGAATGGCAATACCAGCGGCGCGGCGCGCGCAGACGCGAGCCTGTCCTTCATTCTTGTTGATGCGGGCTTGGCGGGCTTTTTCAAATTCATTGCGGAGTTGAGTGTTAAAATCATTCATGCAGGAAATTATAATGGTGTTCGAGATTAACATCGAAGGAGAAAAAATGAAATCTGTATTTTTGCGTTTGTTTGGAATTTTACTTGCGACAAGCCTTGCTCTGGCGGCTTGCGCGCCAAAAATTACACAGACAGTGGAAGAGAATGTTCAGCCTTATCAAATTACAGGCTCGTATGAAGTTACAAATGATTTTGTGCTTGCAACTTATTATGTGGAAAATGCCGTTGCGTTGACTGACATGCACGGATTTGTGATTCGCGACCTGGAGTGGGAATTGCCGGTTGATTCTCAAACGCTTGGTTTTATGACCTTTGACGCGGCAACGTTGAAAGGCAACTTTGAACTAAACCTGCCTGCTGTGCCACAGGGTGAGTTTAATGATGTAGACAATGATAATGTTGATGAACAGGGTGTGCAGATTTTCACCGTGGCGTATTCGCCCAATGTGTCCGGCGGTCCGTTTGCCGAAGGCGATGACCGCTCGCGCGGCTGGCCTTCGTATTTGGCATCTGTCAAAACAGATGCTGAAAACAAGGATGAAGTTATTGGCGGAAAACTTGTCATTTGGGCGGCGGACGCGGGGCAACAATTCCCCACCAGTTTTGGCGCGGATGGTTTGCTTTTTACAGCGGACGACGCCGTTGCTCCAATTCCTGCGGGATATTCAATCGTGGATTTGGATCAATCCCCATTTGCAATTACACAAGACGCAACTCCGCAATTAACTTTGTACGAGCCGCAGGATATTGCCGTCAAAGATTATTCGGCGCTTTCCTATTCTGAAGCGTTTGACAAGATGTTTGAGGTTATTCGCAAGGAATATGCTTTTGCCGACGTCGAAGGCAAAACGCCCGATTGGGATGCGTTGTACGCCAAACTTCAGCCGCGTGTGGCGCAGGCTGAAAAAGCCAAAGACGCAAACGCTTTTTATTTGGTGTTGCGTGATTTCACCCGCGCTTTCAAAGATGGACATGTTAGCGTGGATGGCGGCGATTATGCCAACCAGGATTTTGCGACCGCAGTTTCAGGCGGGTATGGTTTTGCGATCCGCGAGTTGGATGATGGGCGCGTGATTGTGATCTACGTGCTGGATGGCGGTCCCGCGCAGGCGGCGAATATGCAAGTTGGCGCGGAAATCACCGAGTTCAACGGTCAGCCCATCAGCGAAGCCATTGACGCGGCGCAGTCTTTTTCCAATCAGTCTTCCGATTTTGCGATCCGTTATCAGAAAGCCCGCTATCTTTTGACCGCCCAGCCAGGAACTGAAGCCGCGATCACATTTGCAAATCTCGATGGCATTCCTCAAATTGTCACGTTGACTGCGATTGAAGAGCGTCAGAGTTTCAGCCGCACATCGCTTTACTTCGGCGTGGATACCAGTTCACTTTTGCCTGTGGATGCTGAGATCATCCCGTCTGGAAATGACGCGGTTGGTTACATCCGCATTAATAGCAATTACGACGACCTCAATCTCGTCATTCGTCTCTTTGAGCGTGCGCTTCAACAATTTGAAGCCAGTGAAGTTACAGGCATTGTGATCGACATGCGCTACAACAACGGCGGCGCTCCGCTTGGTTTGGCAGGCTTCCTAACCGATCAGGAAATTTTGATGGGGCAGTTGGAATATTTCAGCGACAAGACCGGCAAATTTGAAGCGGAAGGTTTGCGCGAAAAATTCACACCCAATCAGAATCAATACCGCTTTGAAAAAATGGTTCTGCTGGTTGGTCCCGCATGTTTCAGCGCGTGCGAGATCGAGGCGTATGGTTTTAGTCAGGTGGCAGGCATGGTCGTCGTGGGGCAATTCCCAACCGGCGGTGTCGAAGCGGAAACCGCGCGCGGCAGTTTTAATCTACCAGAAGGATTCAGCGTAACCGTTCCAACGGGACGATTTATCCTGCCCGATGGGAGTATCTTCCTCGAAGGACAGGGAGTGCCGCCCACGCTGCGCATCCCACTCGACGATCAGACTGCTCTCGCCTCCGATGACATTGTGCTACAGGCAGGCATTGACGCAGTCCTCCAGCCGCTCGGAGCGGGTGTTGCTCCGAGCGCCGCACCCAAGATTGCCTCTGCCGCAGAAGCCGAGGCGGCTTTCACATCGGGCGTAGCGTTCCTCGAAGATGTTGCCCGCGAAACGTATGAGCCTGCTGTTTTTGCCCAACCCGGCACCGCAACGTACACTGTCCCGCTGGCAGAGCCTGAACCGCTCATTTGGGCATACGTTTGGTGTTCGGCAGATGCAGACACGCTCGCCTCAAATTTTGAAAATATTCAACTCAAGTTTATGCTGGATGATAAAGAAGTCCCCGCTGATTCGTTTGGTACCTTTGAAGCCGAAACAGGCGGAAAAATTTGCCGCTTGATTTACACCTCATTAAGCGACTGGACTCCAGGCGAACATCACCTGACCACAACCGCCACCTTTAAAGCCAAAATCAATGATGGCACTGCCGATTTTGAACCCGGTGATTATGTTTTGGATTACAAGGTGTATGTAAAGCCATAAGATATGATTTGGGGGCGTTTTACCTTGCAATGTGTCGCGTGTTCCGTAAACCTTCAAACGGAACACGCGACACGATTTTCTCTCAATTCATTTTACAATCATTTTACATTCCCGCCACACCCGCATCATTTCTTCCGCCTAAAATCACATCGTAACCTAAACCTAAAAAGGAGACTTACGATGAAAACCATATTCAAGAAAACGATTTTACTGGCATTGGCCGCTGTTCTTGTTTTTGCGGCATTTCCCATGACCAGCGCCTTTGCCCAGGGTGAAAATCCGCCCAAAGGCGAGTTGACCAGCGAAAAGTTGGAACAAGTGTGGGCGCGTCAGTTGCAAGCCTATGAAAAGATCGGCAAGGGATTTGTAGACACCGACGCGCGAATTGCAAAAATTCAGGCGCGACTCGACAAGGCTGCTGAAAATGGGAAGGATGTCACTGCCTTGCAAGCCTCGCTGGATGCTTTTGCATCTGCGTTGAAAAGCGCCAAGCCGGCTTATGACAGTATCAGCGGCATTGTCAGTTCACATCAGGGATTCGATGCCAGTGGTAAAGTGACTGATGCCACGCTCGCTAAATCCACAGTGAAAGAGATGCGCGCAAAGATGCAGGAACTTAAATCCGCTATGGGTGGCACTGGCAAGGCGCTGCGTGAAGCGTTGAAAGCCTTCCGCGAAGCCAATAAGCCCGCAGATACTTCCACAGAGCGAGACTCGTAAATTAAAAATACAGGCACGGGGCATTCCCGTGCCTGTATAAAAGCCGTAATGGGAGTTGCCGCAATGATGGAGATAAAACCATTTCTGCATTAAAATGGACGGGATTGATTTGCAAACCCAACCATCATAAAGAGGTAACCATGAAAAAGAACGTTGTTCATACCGACAAAGCGCCCAAGGCTATTGGACCTTATTCGCAAGCCATTCGCACCGATTCAATGATCTACACCGCCGGTCAACTCGGACTGGACCCAGCCACAGGTGAGTTGGTTCCGGGATCCGTTCAGGAACAAACCCGTCAGTCGCTCACAAATTTGAAAAATGTGCTTGAAGCCGCCGGCTCGACACTTGAGCATGTGGTCAAAACGACTGTCTTCCTGAAAGATATGATCGACTTCCCCAAAATGAACGCCGTTTATGCTGAATTTTTCGGCGAGAATCCGCCTGCGCGCAGCACTGTGGCAGTGGCTGGGTTGCCAAAAGGCGGGTTGGTTGAGATCGAAGTGGTTGCGCTGGTTGACTAATTTAGAAAAAAAACGCCATTAATTCATCAAGACACGGAGACACAATTGCTTCGTGTCTTGATGTTTTCCGTGGCGGATTTACTTGAGCCCCCATGACTTCTGAACTGATCCTGCTGGTTGACGACGAACCATCCATCATTCAACTCTCGCGCATGTATTTTGAGCGGGATGGTTTTCGCGTGCAGGAAATCAGCGATGGCGAAGCCGCGTTGGAAGCGGTTGCAAAATATCGCCCAGCATTGATTGTGTTGGATGTGATGCTTCCCAAATTGGATGGTTTTGAAGTCTGTCGCAAATTGCGGGCGGGCGGAGATCAAACCCCTGTTATTATGCTCACAGCACGTGACGAGGACATTGATAAAATTCTCGGTCTTGAACTGGGCGCAGATGATTACCTGACCAAGCCGTTTAATCCGCGCGAGTTGGTTGCGCGCGTCAAAGCGATTTTGCGTCGGAGTGACGGTATGAAGCAAACCGGTGGAAAACTCATACATCGCGGCGACCTGACGATTGATCCTGTTTCCCGCGAAGCGAGCATTGCCTCAACCCCCTTTGACCTGCGAACTCAGGAGTTTGATCTTTTGCTAACTTTGGCGGAGCAGCCTGGGCGTGTGTTTAGCCGCGAGCAGTTGCTTCAACTTGCCTGGGGTTTTGACTTTTACGGTCAAACCCGCACCGTGGATGTTCACATTGCACACCTGCGCAAAAAAATGGAAGGCGCAACCGTGAAAATCGAAACAGTCACAGGCGTTGGGTATAAGTTGGTTGTGTGATGTCAATCTTCAATTAGAAATCTCCAATCTCGTAATTGGTAACTGGTAATTGGAGATTTTCCCCCCTCTTATGTTTTCCTCCCTTCGTTCCCGCCTCTGGTTAAGTTATGCCTTGCTCATCTTCACAGCATTGGGCATTGTGGCTGTGGTTCTGTTTGTTTCCCTCTTGCGTAACCCCATTTTGTACCGCCAGACAACCGAGAGATTGAATGCCGTACAAACTGTTGTGATGGATCGTGAGAATGTTTCGCCGTCGCAACCTATTTCTGTCGCCGCGCAAAAGGCTTCTCGCACATTTGATGTGCGAGTTTTGTTGTACTCAAAAGATAAGCAATTAATTCTGGACACGTACGCCGATCAAGAGGTTTCACTGCCATTTCCAGAAAAGAAATTACTCGCGCGCAATACTCCGCTTGTGCGGGATGAAAACGGCGCGGCGTGGTTATATTCCACCGGGAAACTTTCAGATAATACTTATTTGGTTGTCGCTTCACCGCGCCCGCGTATTTCCATCGTAAATTTGTTTGCTGATGATTTTCTGCCGCTCATCATCCAAAGCGGATTGATTGCGCTGCTGCTCTCGCTGGTGGTTGCGTTTTTGTTCGCCCGTTGGATTGCCGACCCTTTGCAGAAAGTTGTTGCTGTGGCACAGGCAATGCCCTCAGCCGAGATAAAGCCCATAGAATCGCTGGGTCCGCACGAGGTGCAGGAATTGACCCGCGCATTTAATTCCATGATTCAACGTATGCAGGCGAGTCAAAAATCGCAGCGTGATTTTGTCGCCAACGTTTCACATGAATTGAAAACACCGCTCACCTCAGTTCAGGGATTTGCCCAAGCCCTATTGGATGGCACAGCAGATTCAGGCGCGGCGCGTCAACAGGCGGCGCAGGTGATCTACAACGAAGCAGGTCGTATGCATCGTATGGTGTTGGATTTGCTCGACCTTGCCAAACTTGATGCAGGCACGGCAGATATTACGATGTTGCCAGTCAACATGCCGGCGTTGTTGAACGCCATTTGTGAAAAATTTACGCCGCAATCACAAAGCGCGGGTGTAAAGGTGTCTGTGGAAGTTGCTGAAAATTTGCCAAACTTAACCGCAGATGGAGACCGTCTGGCGCAAGTGTTTACCAATTTAGTGGATAATGCGCTTAAGTTCACGCCCAGCGGCGGGGTGATTTCTTTGAGCGCGTCGGTCGTAAATGGAGAAGCGCTGGTTTCCGTCTCTGATACGGGGTCGGGCATTCCCGCCGAATCGCTGGCGCATATTTTTGACCGTTTTTATCAAGCTGATTTATCTCGCGGGGGCGGCGCGAAGCATGGCGCAGGGTTGGGGCTGGCGATTGCACAAGAGATTGTGCAGGCGCATGGTGGTAGAATTGGCGTCCGTAGCAGGTTGGGAGAGGGGTCAACCTTTGATGTGTTTTTGCCGTTGAAAAGATTGTAACCAAACCATGAAACCTTCTGTTTCCATTATCGTCCCCTGTTATAACGAAGAAGCCACCATTCGTCATTTGCTCGATGCAATTCTCGCGCAGACTTATCCGCGCGCGCAAATGGAGTTGGTTGTTTCTGATGGCATGTCTACAGACCGCACACAGGAGGTTGTTGAGACATTCAAAAACGAACATCCTGATCTGGCAGTGCGTGTCGTGCAAAATTTGGCGCGGACAATTCCCTCAGGACTGAACCAAGCCATTCGCGAGTCAAGCGGTGCGATTATTGTTCGTCTCGATGCTCACTCCATGCCCATTCCAGAATATGTGGAGCGTTGCGTTGCCGCGCACGAATCAGGCAAGGGTGATAATGTGGGTGGCGTGTGGGAAATCCGCGCGGGTGCAGATACGCGAATTGCAAAGGCTATTTCGTTTGCGGCGGCGCATCCGCTGGGTGTGGGAGATGCCATGTATCGGCTCAACCCCAAAGCCGGAGCCGTGGATACTGTGCCGTTTGGTTCATTCCGCCGCGCGTTGGTTGATAAAATTGGCGCGTTTGACGAAACGCTTTTGTCGAATGAAGATTACGAGTTCAATACCCGCGTGCGAGAATCAGGCGGTACGGTCTGGCTTGACCCAACCATTCGATCTGTGTATTTTTCGCGCAGTACGCTCGGAAAATTGGCAAGCCAATACTGGCGTTACGGTTTTTGGAAATTCAAAATGCTTGAACGCTATCCGCATACATTGCGCTGGCGACAGGCTTTGCCGCCGTTATTTGTGTTAATCCTATTTGTTCTTATTGTGTTATCCTTGTTTTCAGGGCTTGCGCGTTATCTGCTTGCCGCGCAATTGTTTGTTTATTTTTTTGCGTTGGGCGCGGCTGGTTTACAACTTGCGCTCAAAAAAAATATAGGATTCCTCTTGTTTGGATTGCCGCTTGCGATCTCGACCATGCACATGGCATGGGGCACGGGATTTTTATGGAGCGGCATTTCAACCCCATTCAAAAAGTATGGCTGATATTTACCGCCCCTCATTACGATTAAGACCAAGCGAACAACGTTTTATTTTACTGCTCGGCGATTTGATCGCTTCGGCGGGCGCGATGTTTCTTGCGCTTTATATTTGGTATCAATTCTCCCTGGCTCGTGAGGTTGAGCGTTTGATCGCGCGTGGGTATACCGAGGCGCGCGCCGATCGTATTGCTGTGGCAATCATTGATCTGAAAATTCCCTATTGGTTTTATCTTCTTCCGCTCGTCTGGCTTTTATTGATGGTGGATTCGTATGAAATACACACCGCGTCAAATTGGAAAAAGACCCTGCGCGCAATTGCAGTGGCTCCCATTGTCGGCATATTAGGATACTCCCTGCTTTTTACGATTAATCAAGACCCAACCTCTCTTCCGCGTATTGGAATTGGCGCATTTCTTGTCCTCGCTTCGCTGCTAACGTTGGGCTGGCGCGGCATCTACATTCGACTCTACACCTCGTCCGGTTTTATGCGTCGCGTGCTCATAGTTGGCGCAGGCAAGGCTGGTCATTCGCTTGCAGATATTTATCGAAAAATTAGTCCGCCGCCATTTCTGCTGATCGGATTTGTTGATGATGATGTAAGAAAACAGGGCAAGCCTCATCATGGCTTTGCTGTGTTAGGCACCAGCAAAAAACTACTTGATATTGTTGAAGACTATCATATCTCGGATATTGTTGTTGCCATCAGCGGCGAGATCAAAGGCGAAACTTTCCAGACCATTTTAGACGCGCAGGAAAAGGGCATTGAAATTGTCCGTATGCCCATTATGTATGAAGAGATGACTCAGCGCGTCCCCGTTGAGCACCTCGAATCAGATTGGGTCATTCGCTCATTTGTGGATCAGGTTCGGGTGAGCGGCATGTACGAACTTTTCAAGCGCTTAATGGATATTTTGGGCGGCTTGATCGGTTTGTTGATTTTTTTGATTGTCTATCCCTTTTCCGCGCTTGCAATTGTGATTGAGAGCGGCTTTCCCATTTTCTATTCACAGGAAAGACTGGGCAAAGGCGGGCGCATTTTTAGAATTTATAAATTCCGCTCCATGCGGCAAAATGCCGAGGAAGATGGAGAAGCCAAACTTGCGACCATGAACGATCCACGAGTGACGCGCGTTGGAGATTTTTTACGCCGCACCCGTTTGGATGAAATGCCGCAATTTCTTAGTGTGTTTTTAGGCGAAATGAGTCTCGTGGGTCCACGCGCTGAACGCCCTGAACTTGTGGCGCAATTTCAAAAGCAAATTCCCTTTTATCGCGCGCGTTTGTTGGTCAAGCCTGGCTTGACCGGTTGGGCGCAAATAAATTACGGTTATGTAGCCAGTGTAAAAGAGACCGTTGTAAAACTTGAGTATGATCTTTACTATATTAAACATCGCACGCTTAATATGGATTTTAGTATTGTATTGCGTACCATCGGAACGGTATTAAGAAGAACTGGTAGATAGTTGTTGGAGTTCGGAAGTTCTACTTCCGAGCCGCAAAAGTGGAACTTTTGCATACCATTTAACATTCACGGAGAAAAAATAAAATGAAATATCTCATCACAGGCGGCGCTGGATTTATCGGCTCTCACATCGCCCGCGCTTTACTTCAACAGGGTGCAGAGGTTCGTGTCCTCGACAACTTCTCATCGGGCAAACGCGAAAACCTGAGCGGACTTGATGTTGAAATCATCGAAGGCGATTTGCGCGACGCCTCCCGTGTCGCCGAAGCTGTGCGCGGCGTGAATATCATTTTCCACGAGGCGGCGTTTGTCTCTGTTCCAGAATCCATGGAAAAGCCGCAGGAATGTTTCGATGTGAACGTTACGGGCACATCCGTTTTATTTGAAGCTGCCCGCAAGGCTGGCGTGCAACGTGCCGTCATTGCTTCCAGTGCCGCCGTGTACGGTGACTCGACTGCCATGCCTCTTGTGGAAGATACCCCGCTCAAGCAGTTATCTCCCTATGCCGTCTCCAAGCGCGTGGATGAAATGTATGCCGAACTCTACACCCGTTCTTTCGGATTTGAAGTCGCCGCCCTGCGCTATTTCAATGTCTACGGTCCGCGCCAACGCCCTGACTCAATGTACGCCGCCGCCGTGCCAATTTTCATCCGCCGCATGTTGGACAACAAACCTATCACCATTTATGGCGACGGCGGTCAAAGCCGCGACTTGGTCAACGTGCGCGACGTGGTACAAGCCAACCTGCTCGCCTCACGCCATCCCGCCGCACCTGGGCAAATCTTTAACGTCTGCACCGGAGTCGAGACTCGTCTGCTTGATTTGCTCGACATCCTCTACGAAATCTTCCCCGACGCCCCCAAGCACGTCCACGCCGAACCCCGCGCAGGCGACATCTACCGCTCGATTGGCACGCCTAGCAAAGCCATGAACGTTCTCGAATTCCGCCCGCAAGTGA
>JAIFKY010000284.1 GCA_020049345.1 Anaerolinea sp. | reverse complement strand
TGTGGACGCCGCCAGGGATATTGGCTGGCAACCATTCTTCCGTCCCCGCTTGCTGAAGTTGCCATTTGCCATTCAAAGGTTGAATTTGCATCGTTTGTTTTCCTATGATTGGATTGATTGATGGTTTTCTATTGCGAAGCACACCCCTAAATTAATTTAGGGGTGTGTCTTTTTTTACTATTCGGGCATTATGTTATTTCACTTGAATCCAAATTTAAGTAGAACGTGTTACACGGTTGAGAGGTCCCATTCTTCATAGATCTTTGGGACATCATTGATTAAGCGCTGGGTATAAACTTCTTTTGGATGCAAAATTACTTCATCGGCAGTTCCGCTTTCAACAAATTTTCCATGCTCCATAATGTACACACTGTCAGAAACAAAATATGCCAGTCCAATGTCATGGGTGATGAAAATGAGCGTCATTCCGGTTTCATCACGCAACTGCATCAGCATATCCAATATGGTTGCGCGTGAGCAGGCATCGATCATGGAGGTTGGTTCGTCAGCCAGCAGGATTTTCGGCTTGAGCAGGAAGATGCGGGCAATCATTAAGCGTTGCATCTGTCCGCCGGAAAGTTCAAAAGGATACTTGTTGGTCAATTCCTCGAACTTTAAGTTGACGAAACTGCACGCTTCTGACATCAACTCTACTTTTTTGGCGTATGGAAGTTTTCGACCGCCGCGCATGTGGATACAATCCAAAAGCACAGAGTCGATCTTGTTAAATATGTTGTATGAAGAAAATGGATCTTGAAAAATCGCCTGAATATTTTTCCAATATTCCTGCTTCTTTTTCTGGGAACTGATGTCGCGCTTCTGCCCCAGGAAGTAGATATCGCCTTCAGTGGAACTGATTAAACCCAAAAGCATCTTCGCCAGGGTAGTCTTTCCGCTGCCTGATTCACCAACAATTGAGATGATTTCGCCTTCGTAGAAATTGAAATCCACGTGATCAACGGCTACCGTTTTTTGGCGACCAATCCCAAAGACCTTGGTAATCCCGGACCCACTCAAGCATAGTTTTTTTTCATCAGCCATTTTGATACGCCTTTCTCAGTTGTTCTTCCGAAAAGATGCAGCGGTAGGTGCGTCCGCCTTCAAGTTCACGAAGATCGACAGAATGTACTTTACATTCTGGTTGAACGTATTTGCAGCGCTCGGCAAATCGGCATCCGGCGGGTGGTCTTTTTAGGTTTGGCGGTACCCCAGGGATGGCAGTCAGTTTGACATCACGCAGTCCTTTTTCAGGCACAATGATCGATCCCATTAAACCTTTGGCGTATGGGTGAATTGGATCAAATACGGCTTCTTTTGAATTCGCCTTTTCTACAATTTGCCCCGCGTACATAACCATGATATCGTCGGTTACATTGTATAGGAGCGGAAGTTCATGCGTGATAAAGATCAACGAACTGATTAAGCCGGTTTCCATTAATTGCCGCAGCATCTTGATTACCATTTTCTGCGAAGTGACATCAAGCGCGGAGGATGGTTCATCGGCAATCAGCACTTTGGGTAAAAGCAATACAGAGATTGCAATCACCGTGCGCTGTTTCATTCCGCCTGAAAGTTCAACGGGATATTTTTGCAGCACTTCTGCTGGAAGTCCCAGGGTTTCAAATAATTTTCTGGCGCGGTCGTAAATATCTTTCTTTGTGATGTAAAGCTCATGTTCCTGAATAACATCTTCAATAAAGTGGATGATTTTTCGGGTGGGGTTGAGCGCGTTCATTGCAGCTTGGGGAATGTACGCAATCTCTTTTCCTAATATTGATTTACGAACTTCATCAGGGTTCATCCCCGAAATATTGCGGCCGTCAATGATAATTTCACCGCTGGTATAGTGCAGCGGCGCGAAGTAATATCCCATTAGGCTGAGCGCCAGTGTTGATTTTCCGCAACCGGATTCTCCCGCAATCCCCAGAGCTTTCCCTTCTTCGACCTTTAGAGAAACGTGGTCAACTGCGTAGACATCTTCCCCAAAGCGGGTGATGTATTTTGTCGTTAGTTCCTTAACCTCTAACATTACGTTTGCCATGTCAATCACCTAGTCCCTTAATGCCGGATTGAATACCTGATCGAGACCTGTATTCATTAAATTCATGGAGAATGTAATCAGGGCGATGGTTAAGAGTACGGGGAAATAAGCCCACCATTTTCCAAGGATTTGCGCCTGGTAGATCATTGCCCAGTTCATCATCAAACCTAGCGTTGGCACATCAGTAGTTCTGGGTCCCAATCCAAGAATTGACAGCCCTGCCTCCGCAAGAATCCCCGAGGAGATTTGCAGAATTAGCGCCATAATGACATAAGAGGCGATGTACGGCAGAATATCGGTGAGGATGATGTGAACAATCGAGTGACCGGAAAGTTTCGATAGGTTGACATGGTCGCGATTGCGCAGTGAAACTACTTGCGACCGCACTGCTCTTGCAGTCCAGACCCACGAGGTAAACCCGATGACCACTGCGATGGTAAAGGCGCCGCGTTGTTCCTGCCCGATGCTGAACGAGATCAGAATCAGCAAGACAAAACTGGGAATAACGGTGAATAGATTGGTGATGAACATAATAACGTCATCTGCTATACCGCCAATATACCCCGCCAGTAATCCCAGAGTTAGACCGATTAGGGTCGCGATGATGCCGGCAACAAAACCAATTTGCAACGATACGACGGTTGCTTTAACCAGTTCATTCAGAACATCTCGACCAAAGTTGTCGGTTCCGAGCGGCAGCCACCGAACACTCGCAACCTGATTGATGTTCACGTAATCAGATTGGTTGACGATGCCAGTTTGCTCCAGGATGCCCGTTTCTGGATTTTTGGTTGCAATGATCGCTCCCTCTGCTGAAAGAAGTCCTTTGAGTGAGTTATCAAGCCGAACAAAATAATTTCGTTTGGCGTTTGTCATTCCAGGAATATTCTTTTTGGGGTCGTAATTGCTGCTCCATTGGTCCAGAAGTTTTTTTGTGTCTGTAATATCGATCTGGTCTTCAGGAATGCCTGCCACCAGAAGCCAATCTTTTATGGCAAGGCGGTCATCGCTGCTCAATTTGTTGGCAATTCGCACGGCAGCGGCATCGTTCAGGTCAAGCGTATATGTAGTTGGAGAATTAATGCTGTCAAAGGTGCTTACATAGATGCCGGGCGGGAAGAAGGTGCCCTGTCCGAGAATGGCTAATGGAGAATCTGTGATGAACAGTGGATAAATAATCACAACCAACAGAATTGTTACAAAAATGCAAAACCCAACTACAAATTTGCCAGAGTGAAAAACTTGTCGAATGATATGTTTCATAACTGCATCTTTCCTTAATCAGCCTGCGCCGCTTTAATGCGCGGGTCAATGATGCCGTAAAGGATTTCGATGATAAAGTTCGCACTCAGCACCATCAATGTGATAATTAATGTGGTCGCCGAGACCAGCGGGTAATCCTGTCCACGCACAGCGGTTAGGATGGTAGAGCCAAGCCCTGGGTAACTGAATATGATCTCTGCCACCAATGCGCCGCCAACCATGGTTCCGACCGATAGCGCCAAGCCGGTGATTTGGGGCAACATGGCATTTCGAAATACATACCCGACAATCTTGCGGTCTTTGATCCCTAGAAAGCGGGCGTATTTGACATAATCTGCATTCAGTTCATAGATGGACATGGAGCGCATACCAATTGCCTGACCGCCAATGGCGATCAACACAATTGACCAAAATGGCAGTTGATAGTGAACGATCACTGACCACATAAAAGACCATGTAAAACTTGGAATCAGGTCAAATCCATATCCGCCTGAAGTTGGGAACCATTTTAAATTGACCCCGAAAATTACCATTAAAAGGACTGCCATACCAAATGGCGGGAAATTACTGATGAAAATACTAACCGGCATGATGACTTTATCAAAGCCCCCTTTAAGATATGCAGCCAGTGCGCCAAGTGAATTCCCGATCAGCCAGCCGACAATGATCGCAGGGAACTGCAAACACACTGTCCACCAAATGGAAGCCGAGAGAACATCCGCGACTGTTCTGGGGTATTGACTGAACGAAAAACCAAAATCACCTCGAGCTACATTTCTTGTATAGAGAAAAAATTGTTCGAGCATGGGTTTGTTGGTGCCAAACAGTTCTGTGTATTGCTCGTAAATTGCCTGGACTCCGCTTGAATTGCTCATGCCTTGAGCCATCCTTGCCACGATGGCCGCTACGGGGTCTCCAGGCATTAGGCGGGGCAAGATGAAATTCAACAAGAATGCGCAAACAAGTGTAACCAAGAACCAGGCCAGCTTGTTAAGGAAATATTTTCGATACCCTTTCAACCTACACCTCCTAATATTGATATTTTGTTTCTTTAATATGTAACCGATGATGTCGGTTACATATTAAAGAACGAAGGACGAATATCTATATTATAACAATAAGCCATGCCCCGGAATTCATGGGGCATGGCTATTTTGTTAGATTACGGCTTACTTGACAAGTGTCAGATTGTAGAGACCTGCGATACTCCAACCGTCTGTTAAATCAAGCGGCGGGACTGGAGGATTGGTGCCATCACCATCGTGCGGGAAGTTTGTCCAAACACTTTCGTTCACAGTGTGGAAAGACTGCGGGCGGTACATGAGGGTGAAGGAGGGAACTTCGGTCAGGTAAATCTTGACCAATTCGGTGTAGGCGGCATTCAGTTTGGCAGGATCGGTTTCAGCAGGGATCGCCAAAATCAATTTATCGGCGTCAGCATTCTTGTATTGACCCCAATTGCCATTCCAATTGCTTGCCATACCAACGTATTCAGAACTCATTAGTTTGCGGATACGGCTGTAAGGCTGTGTGGGACCAGCGCCGTCACTCCACATCATGAAGATATCATAGCCTTCAGGAAGTGGCGCATCGGATTTGGTAACAACAGTCTGGTAAACGGACCATTCAGGATAGTTGGTGGTAATGTCAATACCAATTTCCTTACCGGCGGCGGCTACTACTTCAATGGCTGCCTGCCAGTCAGACCAGCCGTTGGGGCAGGTGGCTACGTAGGAAAGTTTCTTGCCATTGTATTCGCGCCAACCATCGCCGTCTGTGTCTTTGATGCCGGCATCATCAAGCAGTTTAATTGCGCCTTCGATGTCGTTGCCTGCCCACTGCAAATCCTTAACAGCGGTCTGGTCGTAGGTGGCTTGTTCGCCAGCGGTTGGGTTCATGAGAGAGCGCGGAACCTGATCAAAAGTGGCTGATTGGTTGGTCATTGCGTTTGCAATGATGGTGGGGTAATTAACTGCGATTGCAATAGCCTTGCGTACCGCAACCTGATCCAAACCTGGGGATTGCAGATTGTAGAAGGCGGTTGGGAGGCTGGCGCCAATGCCGTAAGGAGCTTCGGGCAGGTAGGTGGAGATGGGCAGGTTCTGCTTGAGCCAGAAATCCTGGACATTGGAATTGAACTGCTGGCTTACATCAACCTCGCCGGCTTGTAAAGCGGTTGTACCGGCTGCGTTATCTTTGAAGATTGTGTGAGCCAGGTAGGTAGGAACGGGCAGTTTGCCCCACATGGAGGCATCTTGACCCCAGTAGTTATCATCACGAACGTAGATAACCTTTGTGTCGTCAGCGAAGAATTTGTGGTAAGGTCCAGAGTAAACGGCATCTTCCGCGGGATCAGCCAGGAACGCGGTGTCATCGGCACTGCGGGCTTCCAAGGTCTCGGTCCATGCCTTCTGGATGACGTAGTTGGTGCTCAAGTACGCATTGACGATCAGAGGATTAATAGCCTTACCATCAGCGCCCAACTTGGCTTTGATCACAACTGTCTGGGCATCTTTGGCTTCGATATTCTCGATGTAATCTTTGTTGGAAGCACCGGTGGGAGTACTGTGCTTGATGTGGGTCGCCCAGGTATAGGCAACATCATCTGCTGTCACGGGGGTGCCATCGCTCCATTTGGCGGCGGCATTGATCTTGAAGGTGACTTCAGTTACATCTGCATTCCATGAATAATCGCCGTCAGCGAGCAGAGGGTACTGCTTGCCATCGAGCATGTTATACAGGTATGGGGTTTCGAACATTATGACGCGGGCGTTGTCCTGTTGGGCAATAGCCATCGCATTATTGTTGCTGTTGGAGTATGGATTCCAGCCAACAACCGGACCCCACTGTTGTCCGTTGAAGTACAGGGTTTCAGTGCGGGGCAGTGGATCGCCTGGCTTTAGGGGGGCGGCGGCGGGGGCTTCAGTTGCCGCAGGGGCTTCAGTTGCAACGGCAGCGGGGGCTTCGGTCGCAGCGGCAGCAGGGGCTTCAGTCGCAACGGGGGCAGGGGTGCCGCACGCTGTGAGGATCATCGAAGCGATGATCAACAGAGACAAAACATACAAAAGTTTCTTCATGGTGCTAGTTTCTCCTCTTAATATAGTTTGAAATATATACATGGATAAAAAAACAGTTTAGGTATTAGTGAAAAATTTCACCTCCTTCCATGATTTTTGCCCGCATCATGCGTTACATCCACATGAGCGTCGAGTGATCAGTTTCGTTGGCAGTAATGTAATGTCTTCAGGAAACTGTTTGTCGAAAAGAGAAAATAGTTGTTCCATCGCCACCTGTCCAACAGCCTCGGTGGGTGCAGATACGGTTGTGAGCGGGGGATTAAGAAATGCTGAAAATCCCAAATCATCAAAACCAATAACAGAAACGTCTTCGGGTACCCGATAGCCATTTTCATGCAGGGCATTAAGTACTCCTATTGCCGCATCATCATCGCCTGTGAATATTGCGTCAAATGAAACATGCTTTTTGTTGGCTATAAAATTATTCAACGTTTTGCGTGCCGTGTCGCGTTCGAAGTCTCCATTGAGCATCAGTTTCTCATCAAAAGGAATGTTATTCGCCTTTAATGCAGATTTGTACCCGATTTCACGCCAATACGAATCATCCTGATGAATGGGACCGCGTAAAAACATGATTCGTTTTCTTCCATGAACTTTAATAAAATGCTCAATTAATTCGAACGTAATTTTTTTATTTTCAACTGTAACGCTGGGAATTTTTACTGATTTTGGCGATGCGCGGTGAACCAGTACCATCGGAAATTTTCTAACGTGTAGCGAAATTAAATCTTCATCTGAAATCCCGTCAGAAAAGACCAACATTCCATCTGTGTTATGGGGGCCAATGGGAGGAGGCATATCACGGCTGTCTGAATGATAGGTGGCGATTACGAGATTATAGTTATGTTTGCGAACAACAGATTCGATCCCATTCAAAAGGGGTATAAAAAAATCGTTGTGTAGATTGTTTGATAACAGCCCTACGATGCGCGTTTTTCGCGATGCTAATTGACGGGCAGCAGCATGAGGCACGTAGTGCAATTCTTCCATTACCCGTTTCAGGCGCTCCGCCACGTCTTTTGAAATTGGCGCATTGTGGTTGATATAACGGCTTACAGTTGCAACAGATACGCCAGCTTTTTGAGCGACTTGTCGAATGGTAACGGATTGAGATTTGCTTGTCATAATTTGTTCGCTTTTATGTAACCGGTTACATTATTTCATAAAGGCGATGTCATGTCAATATACAAATTCCTTAAAATATGCTTATTTTAAGGGTGGGTTGCTGGAAAATTGAAAAGGTTGTTGATGCAATACTCAAGCGCTGTTCTGGAGGTTTGTGGTGAAGAGTGCCCCGGTGGAAAATTCTGGAAGTAATTCTTTTTATGGATATAGATGTAACCCAAACCAATATCCCAACCAGGCAATAGCCAGCCCGCCAATCGGGTCGCTTAGGTTGTGTTGGCGGGTAAACAGTGTTGAAAGAACAACGATTGTCACAATGCCAATCCAAAGCCAAAGGTGATTGGGGTACAAAAGGTTATAGAACATGCAGATCAATGTTGTCTGGTAAACATGCCCGCTTGGGAATGCATTGTAGTCACAGTCATTTTTATAAACTTTTTGTAAAATCCGCGTTGTCCAATTGCTGTTGGTCAGGATTGGGCGTTTAATGTAGGTTGGAAAAAAATAATAAAATAACGTCGCTGATAGCAGGACAAATAAACACGAACTGATGAAGGAACGAAAAAGGTTTTCGTCCATTTTCAAGGTTGCCCAGAACAAACTGGCTGCCCAAACCGGCAGGCACAACAGGTATGGAATTACCCACCCAGACCAGAGTGGTATCCATGCGTCAAACCGTGTGGACATGCTGATTCCGCCGGTCAGTTTCCGATTGAGAGGAAAATATAGGCTGGCTAAGCATATTACGAGAACTGTCATCCCCAGTCGAAGCATCATATTTTGGCGCTTCTATAATGTGGATCATTCTCGTTCAGCGAAAATGAAAACCGTAGGTGACAACTGTGATCGCCGTTGAAATTAAGTTTGGATGCTGGACTAGAGTCGAGAAAAAGAGCCGACAGGTTTGAATACTTTTGCCGCCGCGTAATTACCTTGTTTCGGATGCTTCTGATCCTAAAACGTGAAGTTGTTCTCATTCCGATCTCCGTTTCTTTTATGATGTCTTTTTGTTGCTTGCGATGGTGTAATCTCATCATACAGTGAACAGTCTACTGTCACATCCCTCGGATGGGGTGTGTTTATCTCCGCCACTTGGGGGAGATGTGGAGAAGGAACTTTGGAAATTGCTGCACATACTATACTGAACGCGGTCACAAATTGCGATTTTATACGATTGATTCGGCGGGCTACACCTGCCCTGGCGGGCGGTGCCAGGGCAGCCCTGCCTCAGTTCGTGAATGCCCTTCGGGCTAGTCGGCTTTAGCCGACTTTTATGTACTGAGCAAGGGATTTATCCCGATGCGGTATGAAGCCCCAAAAAGCGCAATTTGTGTCCGTATCCGGTATAACTCTTATAGACTGTTTAATAACTTCACCACGAAGTCACCAAGACACAAAGCCACAAAGTTTTTCCCTTCGAGTCTTTGAGGCTTCGTGCCTTTGTGGT
>JAIFKY010000055.1 GCA_020049345.1 Anaerolinea sp. | reverse complement strand
CAAGCACATCCACGCCCATTTCTTCTTTCATGCCACGCCGCGCTGCTTCGAGATAACTTTCTCCAGCCTTAACATGTTCCGAGACGGAGCAATCCAGCATGGATGGGGCTGCGGCGCGATCTGCGCTTCTCTTTTGTACGAGCATTTTCCCATCTTGAGTAAATAAAAATACATGCGCGCCGCGATGTTGCAAACCAAGTTGATGGACAGTTGATCTCATTTCCTGCCCGGTGATTACGTCTTCGTCGTTTACGATGTCGAGGAGTTCGTCCATATTTATTCCTGTCAAAAATCAAAGGTCAAAAGTCAGAAGACCTTTGACCTTTGATTTGTAACTTGTAACTCGTTTTACCCAAACAATTCCATCAACTGCCCGATATGCACAACGCCGTCAAAGTCTTTGATGGCGCCTTTGCGGAGTTCGGCTTTTTCGCCGTCAGGATCGCCGAGGCACGAGACGATTACATCGCCCGCGCTGACATCTTCCTTTTCGGTGTAGTGATTGGTGGTGACGATCACATTTGCGCCGGCGGCTTTCGCGGCGGCAAGTCCGTTTTTAGAGTCTTCAACCACGATCACTTCGTCGGGTGTCAGCCCAAGTTTGGACAGCGCAAGGTTGTAGATCGCGGGATCTGGTTTCTTCTTTTCGACCACATCGCCCGCGAGGACAATCTCAAATTTGATGTCTGAAAGCAAGCCTTCGGTAATCGCTTTTGCGGCTTGTTCGTTGGATGTGGTGCAGATCGCAATCTTGAGTCCGGCATCCATTGCTTCTTTCATAAACCTGTGCAGACCCGGTCGCAGGGGAAGTTTGCCGGTTGAAATTAGTTCCACAAACAAGGCGGTCTTGCGTTTGTGCATTTCTTTTACAAGGCTGTCAATTTCTTCCTCGGTCAGCGGTTTGGAAAATCCTTTGGTCTTCCAATGTTGCTTCATGCGTTCTTTTCCGCCGCCGACTTGAAGCAGTTCGTGGTAATACTCCACATCCCATTCGTCGGTGAATCCGAATTCCTTGAAGGTCATGTTGAATGAGACGCGGTGACCGTCGCGCTCGGTATCAATGATCACGCCGTCCTGGTCAAAGAACACTGCTTTTATTTTTGACATGTTAATTCCTCCGTAAATTTAGCAGGTCACGCTTTACGCATGACCTGCTAAATTATGGTTGATTTATTTCTTCATCCCAAAGAATTCAAGCACGGTATTTACGAATAACTCGTTTTCTTCTGTTGATCCAATGGTTACGCGGAACCAGCCATCACTGCCGTATTTTTTGCTTTCGCCGCGCAGGATGATGCCTTTGGTTTCTGCGTATGCCAAAACTTCTTTGCCTGTCTTGCCGGTTTCGCCGCAGTCAAAGAGGATGTAATTGGCTTTGGAGTGCATCACATAAAAGCCGGGGATCACTTCCAATGACTTGGTGATGAAATCCACTGCATCATTATTGAATTTGACACGTTCCGCGAGACCTTCCTGATCTTCAAAAGCCGCGAGCGCCGCCCACATGGGGATGGTGCCAACGTTCCACGGGAGGAGCGAGCCCGCGATCTGGTCGATCACTTCCTTGTCCGCGATGGTGTAGCCGAAGCGCATTCCTGCGAGACCGTATGCCTTGGAGAGTGTGCGGGTGATCAGCACGTTCTTATATTTTTTGGTCAACTGCACCTGAGACATGCCCAGTCCGGCATATTCCATATAAGCTTCATCAATCACAAATGGGATGCCCAATTCGGCGATGGTGATGAAGTGCTTGGCATCCATGTAGTTGCCGGTGGGGTTGTTGGGGTTGGCAACGACGATGATCTTGGTCTTGTCTGTCACAGCCTTGATGATGGCTTCGGGATCGTATTCCATTTTGTGATCTTTGTAGATCATCGGCACAGAAACCATCTTGGCGCCGAGCAAAGATCCGCGCAGACCGTAAATGCCAAAGCAGGGTGTGTGCTGGATAACTTCCTCGCCTGGCTGAATGAACATGCGGAAGATGTTGTCGTACACTTCGCTGGAGCCGTTGCCGATCATCACGTTTCCGGGACCGTCCACATTATTCATTTCCGCGATTTTACTGCGGACAACGAGACCCTGATCGGGATAGCGATTCGCCATCTTCGCATATTTGTACATGGCTTCCAAAACTTTATCGGATGGGGGAAGCGGATTTTCATTCGACATCATGCGGTGCAGTGACGGATCGCGCCACGCCTTTTCAATGTGATCCGAAATGTACATCGGGATGCCCTTCACCCACGGGGCGTAATATTCTTCAATTTTTTTCATGCTGTATAACTCCTTATAATTTTGTTTTTCAAGTTATGACGATAGACTGCCGACCATTGACCGTGGTCTATCGTCCATTGTCTGTGGTCGGTTATTACGCGTGCCCAACCGATTCGATCATCTGCATCCAATGGATGACGGCTTTCCTGGTTGCATCGCGGACGAACTTGTCCAGTTTGCCGGGATCATATTCGTCGCGGTGGGCAGAGATGTATTCCCATTTTGCATCGATCAACACGCGCTTCAACTCGGTGGAAACGTTGAATTTCGCGCCGCCGGCGGCGAGAAGTTTCTTGATGGTTTCTTCGGGCAAGCCGGTTCCGCCATGAACGACCAGCGGGGTCTTGATGCCGTTGCCATTCAACAGTTTGTTGATGGTTGCCATGCGCTCTGTATCAATCTTTGGATTCTTGGTCTTGTACACGCCGTGTGCGGTGCCGATGGCGGGGGCAAAAATATCCACGCCGGTGCGTTGGACGAATTCGACGGATTGTTCAGGGTTCGCGAGTTGCGCTTCGTCTTCCGCGACCTTGATCTGGTCTTCCACGCCGCCGACTGTTCCGAGCTCGCCTTCAACTGAGGCGTTGCCGACACTGTGGACATAATCCACCACGGCTTTGGTCTGGCGAATGTTTTCTTCGTAGGATTGCTTCGATGCGTCGATCATGATATTGGTGTAACCGGCATCGGCGCACTTGTTGCAATAATCAATGTCGGTGCAGTGATCAAGGTGCAGGCAGACCGGCACGGGGGCTTTCTCTGCGAGTGTGCGATAGATGGCAACCATCATATCTGTGCCGAGGAACTGTGACGGCTTGACCGAAGTCTGCACGATCACAGGCGATTTGGTTTCGATCGCTGCGTCAATGACCGCTTCAAATTGAAGCAGGTCTGTCACGTTAAATGCGCCGACGGCATATTTTCCCTCCAGCGCCTTAACCATCATTTCTTTTGCGTTTGCAATAGACATTTTTACTCCTTAATGTTTGTTGTTTTTAGAATTATCGAACTCTTTAATAAAGGATGAATGCTGAATTCTGAAGGATGAATTTTCTTTTTTTATCTTTCATCCTTTATCTTTCATCCTTTGTTCTTCTTCCCTGCGTCTTTCAACCACTGATCCCAGCGATAATCTGTTACATGTTGGCGGAAACGCGCAAACCATAGGTCTGCGTAACCTTGAAAATCCTCTTCCAGTTTTGAAATACCCGTTTGTGTCGTACCCCACATTGATTCGTGTAATTCAGACATTGGCCACATTAATCGCAATCGCGCGTATTGTTTGTCTGTCACTTCGCCGAAATATTCATACAGGAAGTTGTTCACCTGATCTTCATTCAAGCGATGGTGATGAGAAAAATTGCCAAGGTCAAAGAAAATGTCACCCATGCCGGCATATTCCCAATCCAACAGGCGGATCTCGCCAATATCGCCGGGCACATCTTCTTCGAGCCAGTTCAGGTTCAGCAAATCGTTGTGCGTTGGGGTTGGCGTGTAGGGGTCTTTTGCCAGCGCCTTCTCAACTTCCTTTGTCTTTTGCATAATCCAATCCCAGTCATGTGGGAATTTGGCATTGTTGCTTTTGGATACTTTTTCCAACATTTCAACACGGCGAAATACATTAAACTCGCCTTTCAACACAGGTCCGCGTTTATGAAAGAGACGAATCTTTTTTGCTACACGCGCAAGATAGTCAGGCTGTTTGATTACATCCGGCGGAATTGGCTTTCCTGTTACAAACCGTGTCACGATGTAATTTTCAGGCTCAATAAAATATACAACCTCAGGCGCAATTCCCATCTGTCCGGCTGCGTAATTTGCCGCATATTCCACATCGCGTTTAATACCCAATTGATCCGTCCCTTCGCCCGCGAGGCGGATCACATAAGCCCTGCCATCTGCGTCAACTTTGAAATTTAAATTTGTGATCCCACCACTCAAAGGGGTTTTCTTTATATTTTTTGACCCGGCAAGAAACGGAACTTTATCAATGGCTTTATCAATTGCAAGTATTGACATGACATTATCTCCAAAACAAGTTAGGATTTTTTGTTCGTGTGCTGGGCTTCCTTTGAATTATTTGAGACAGTAACCTCCTTTGATGGCGAGTGCGCCGCACCTTAATGTATCGGGATAATGTTTCTCAACCAGATGATCTCACTTAATGAGATTTATCTGCCCGTCAGGTGCGGCGCACTCTCAAACATCGCTTCTTAATATTTAACGTTGAATTTGATCCTGTTTACTGACGAATTCTCTCAGCCTTTGGATCCCATAGTACAGACTGCGCCACCTCTGCGCCGACTTTTTCACCAAAATATTCGATCTCCAACTTCGTTCCAACTTTTGCGTACTCCATCGGAAGATATGCAAAAGCGATGGATTCGTTCACCGAATACCCGAATCCGCCCGAAGCCACCCAGCCGACAATTTTATCGCCGACGCGGATGGGTTCCTTGCCCAGCATGATCGTACGGTTGTCTGAAATGGTCATGGCGCAAAGTTTGCGTTTAATACCCTCGGCTTTTTGCTTCACCAACGCATCCTTGCCGATGAAATCTGCCTTGTCTAATTTTACAGCAAAGCCAATGCCCGCCTCATACGGGGTGTAATCGGGAGAAATCTCACCGCTCCAGTAGCGATAACCCTTTTCAATACGCAGGCTGTCAATGGCTTTGTAACCACAGGCAACCATGCCTTCGGGTTTGCCTGCTTCCCAGAGCGTATCCCATAGTCTGAGACCGTATTCTGTCGGGCAGTAAAATTCCCAGCCGAGTTCGCCAACGTAGGTCACGCGTGAAGCCTGAACGGGGATGTCGCCGAGGGTAATCTGTTTGCTGGTCATGTAGGGGAAGCCGGCGTTGGATACATCGTCCATCGTAACCTTCTCCAAAATCTTGCGCGCCTTCGGTCCCCACAAGCCAATACAAGCCAGCGAGGAACTGATGTCTTTGATCGCCACGGTGCCGTCTTCGGGCATGTTGAGGTGCAGCCACGACATATCATGCTGACCAAACGCCGTGCCTGTTACGATGAAGAAACGGTCTTCTGCAAGGCGGGTGATGGTGATGTCACATTCGATGCCGCCGCGCTTGTTGAGACATTGTGTGTAAATGACCGATCCAATGGGTTGATCAATTTCATTCGCGCAAACATAATTGAGGAATTTTAATGCGCCGACTCCACTCACTTCAAACTTGTTGAATGATGTCTCATCGAAGAGTCCGGCATTCTCGCGGGTCATCAAGTGTTCGTGCCCAATGGCACGTGACCAGTTGTGGCGCGCCCAGCCTCGCGGTTCATGTCCGTGCGTGGATAATTCCTCATGCGGTTTGAACCAGTTTGGGCGTTCCCAGCCCATCTTTTCGCCGAAATAACAGCCAAGGTCGCGCAATCGGTAATAGGTGGGGGAGGTGCGTACGTTGCGCTTGGACATGCGCTCTTCGCCAGGGAAGTGAATGTCATAATATTGCGTATAGGTTTCAAAGGTGCGGGCTACAGTGTAGTTGATGCTATCGTAGTTCGGACCAAAGCGGCGTACGTCGAGCCGCCACATATCCCATTCGGGGTTGCCGTCGATGATCCATTCTGCCATCACTTTGCCGATGCCGCCTGCGCCTGCAAGTCCGTGGGCGCAGAACGCGCACGCAACCCAGAAGCCTTTAACGGATGTGGGTCCAAGCAGGAATTCGCCATCGGGCGTGAAGCCTTCGGGTCCATTCAGCAGTTTGACAACTTCGGCATTTTCAACGGCAGGCACGCGGCGGATGGAGTTTTCCATCAACGGGGTGAAGCGTTCCCAATCGGGAGGCAGTAATTGGAATTTGAAATCTTTGGGAATGCCGTTCATACCAAAAGTTGCAGGTTGGCGTTCATAGCCGCCTGTAATCAATCCGCCGACTTCTTCGCGCCAGTAGACCAACAGGTCAGGATCGCGCAAATTGGGGAAACTATGGGTGACGCCTTCGATGGGCTTGGTCATGATGTAAAGGTGAGCCATCGGCACAACGGGCAGATTCAAGCCGACCATCTTGCCTACTTCGCGTCCCCACATGCCTGAGGCGTTGACTACGATCTCAGTCTTGATCGTGCCTTTGTCTGTGACTACTTCGCAGACGCGGCCGTCTTTGAGATTGATTCCTTCAACACTTGTGTTTGTGAATATTTTTGCCCCGCGCATTTTTGCGCCCGCCGCCAAAGCGTTGGTCATGCCGGTTGGGTCAATACTGCCATCGTTGGGTGTGAATGCCGCGCCCAACACGCCTTCAATTGACATGAGCGGGAATTTATCCTGCGCTTCCTTTGCGGAGATCAATTCCATCGGCACGCCGAAAGAGCGAGCCATGCCAACGAGACGCTTGTTTTCTTCCATGCGTTCAGCGGAAGAAGCGAGACGCAGACCGCCGACTTCGCGCCAGGATGTATCCACGCCTGTTTCGGCTTTGAGTTTGCGATATAGGTCTGTGCTGTAGTGCATCATGCGCGTCAGGTTTGCATCTGAACGCATTTGACCGACAAGCCCCGCCGAGTGCCAGGTGGAGCCTGCTGTTAGTTCATGTCGTTCAAGTATGACGACATCTTTCCAGCCCATGAGGGTTAGGTGATAAGCGATACTTGCTCCGCCCACGCCTCCGCCAATAATAACAACTTGCGCTTGTGTTGGGAATTCGGACATGTGATGTTCTCCTTATAATATTGCAGGTCACGGTTGAACCGTGACCTACGAATCTACAAAGTTTTCTGCCAAACTGAATCAGGGCTTGCCATTTCCGCCACAACATCAAAACTGGAAATTGCGCCGAGCGGGAAGTCATCTGGGTTGTCTTTGTCAATTACAACCAGTCTGTGATAGTGATTTTGAATCATTAAGTCTGCCGCTTCGCGCAGGCTGGCGCGTAGATCAATAGTCAGGGCTGGGTGCATTACATCCCGCACGACTAATGTGTCGCCCACGCCTTTTTTGACAAACCGCAGAAGGTCATATCCGCTGACCACGCCAAGGATTTTTCCTTTTGCATCCACCACCAAGACAGAACGCCAGCCAGCGGATGTCATTGCGCGCGCAGCAGATACGACGGGAGTCTTTCCACGGCAGACTAAAATGGCGTCTGACATGACATCGCCGACCGTCTCGCGTTTTGGTTTGACTTCACTTGCTATGCTGGCTACAAAATCAGAAAGTGAGATAATACCGACTGGTTTTCCATTATCGGTGACGAGCAGGCGGCTGACAATCTTTTCTGCGAGCAGGTCTACTGCTTCAGCGAGTGGAATGTTTGCTTCGACAGAATCAACCGGATGGGTCATTAGATCCGCTGCGGTCAGGTTCTGCATGGCTGTCAAACTTTCAGAATCTGAAGAAAGCCATTCGCCCGCCATTAAATCAAAATCTGAAATTATTCCGGTAATGCGCCCGTCACGGTCGGTGACAAATAAGGCGTGTACTTGATGTTGATTAAGCAAGACAGCCACTTGTCCCAACGAAGCGCTGGGTTTGCAGGTAATGATACCCGGGTGCATTAAATCTTTTACAAATTTGGTCATTAAATCTCCAAAAAAGGACCCTGTTCGCCCAAAATGATTTGGTGTCTGCCGTGTGACAGGAGTATGCGAATTATAATGAAAAAATCAAAAACTTGCAAATTCCTTCAAATTCTTATATAATCTTGCAAATGAGCAAGCCTCTTATTCCAGCCCAGCGCCGAGAAAAAATTCAAGAGTACTTGGCAATCCACCAAATTGCACGTTCAGTGGATTTATGTGACTTGCTGGAAACCTCTGAAGCCACGGTCCGCCGTGACTTGGAATGGCTGGAGCAAAAGGGAATTTTGGAACGCACGCATGGCGGGGCAATCTTAAGCCAGCGCATGATCTTTGAGCAGGAATATCAGCAGCGCGCCCAGCATCACCCTGAAGAAAAAAGGTGTATCGGCGAATTTGCCGCTTCGTTGATTGAAGACGGCGATATTGTTTTTATTAATAGCGGAACCACCGCCACGCAGGTTCTTCAACATATTCGCAGAGATTTGAGCATCACCGTTTACACAAACAATGTCAGCACGTTGGCGGATATTGGCGACCCAGGCTTTCGTTACTACCTGACTGGGGGCGAATTTCAAACACGTTCCAAATCTTTGGCGGGTCGCTTCGTGCTGGATAATTTGGGCTTGGTCTATGCCAATAAAGTGATTCTTGGCGTAGACGGAATCAGCCTGAAGCACGGCTGTACCGTGCCCACTGATCCAGAAGCGGAGGTTGTGCGCCGTATGATTGAGCGTACCAGGGGGCAAGTGATTATCGTTGCCGACCATAGTAAGTGGGGAGTGGTGTCTAATTTTCAAGTTGCAGCCATTCATGAAATCAATAAATTGGTTACAGATGAAGGTTTTGATAAATCTGCCATGGAAGACCTCGCAGAATATTCAATTGAAATATTGACGGCGCGGAATGAAAACGGCTAATTTGGTAGATTGGTAAACAAAATTTCTTTTCTACTTATTTCATAAAATAATAGGTGATCCATGAAATCTCAAGCACAAATTGTAATAATTGGTGGTGGAATTGTCGGCGCGCAGATCGCGTATCATCTGGCAAAGATGGGGCGCAAGGATGTGGTGCTGGTCGAAAAAGGCGAGATCGCCAGCGGCGAATCTTCTCACGCGGCGGGATTGGTGACACAGTTCGCCACCTCGCAGGCTTTGTTGAAGTTCCGCATGTACAGCATCGAGTTGTACAGCGAGTTGGG
>JAIFKY010000139.1 GCA_020049345.1 Anaerolinea sp. | reverse complement strand
CAGCGGCTCTTTTTGAAAGGCAACATGAACTCGGTTTCGATTTTGGAGTACACCACAAAAGAGGAAGTCATCGCCGAAGCCAGCGAGCGGATTCAAATCGGCAAGCCTGGCGGCGGATACATTCTCAGTTCGGCGTGTTCCATCGCGCCGCGCGTTGAACCGTGGAAAATGGAATTACTCACCCCGCTTGCTGAAGAAATTGGAAAATATTAAATGACCCTCTACTCTGAAATTACCGAACAACCTGAACGAAATAAATCCCTGCTTGCTTCGCAGAAAAAGACCGTTGAGCGAATTGCCGCGGAAATTCAAAAACGCGATATTCAATATGTTTTTCTTGCGGCGCGCGGCACGTCAGATAACGCTGGACGCTACGCAAATTATCTGCTTGGCGCAATGAATGGACTTCCGCTGGCGTTGGCGACCCCGTCACTTTTTACTTATTACAATCAGCCGCCAAAATTGAAGAACGCGCTGGTGATTGGCATTTCGCAGTCGGGACAGTCGCCTGATATTGTCAGTGTGTTGGAGGAAGGCAGGAAGCAAAATTGCCTGACCCTTTCGATTACCAATGAGTCGAAATCTCCGCTGGCGCAGGCTTCGGATTTTGTCCTCGATTTGAAGTCTGGTCCAGAAAAAGCGGTAGCCGCCACCAAGACCTACACCAGCGAGTTGATGGCTGTGGCGATGATTTCTGCTGCGTTGAGTAAAAATAAAAAAGCTTGGGCTGAACTGGAAAAAGTTTCAGGTTGGATGAAACAGGTATTGAAGCAAAATGATTTCATCTCTCAAGCCGCGCAACGATACCGCTATATCAACCAGACCGTTGTGCTGGGACGCGGATTCAACTATGCCACCGCTTTTGAATGGGCATTGAAGATGAAGGAATTAACCTACATCAGCGCCGAGCCGTATTCCTCTGCTGATTTCGCGCATGGTCCCATTGCCATGATGGTTAGCGGCTACCCTGTCTTTGCAGTCGCGCCGAAGGGCAAGGTTTTTGATTCAATGTTGGAAATGCTCAAGCGGCTGCGTTCTGATCTTTCTGCTGAGTTGGTTGTGATTTCAAATGACAAGCGGGCGTTGTCACTGGCGCAAGTTCCGCTGACCATTCCTGCCGATGTCCCCGAATGGCTTTCGCCGTTGATCAGTATTTTGCCCGCGCAATTGTTCGCCTATCACCTGACCGTTGCCAAAGGCTACAACACCGAACAGCCGCGCAGCATTCGCAAGGTGACTGAGACGACATAAGAGTAATTGGTAAGTTTTATTCCCCGATTTATTTGAACCTCCGAGACAAGTTTCTTTTGTCTCGGAGGTTCGTTTTTGATTTCAACTGTTTTTCAAAATTTCCCGAATTTTCGCTGTTCTGGAATTTATTTCCTTTGCCAGTTGCTGGCATTCTTCCCGAAAATTGTCTTCGCCGATTAAATTAGATTCCACTCCTGCCAGTGCGGCAAATAAATAGCGGATCAAGCGGTTTGTTTCGCTTGGAGTCTGACCGATGGCGGCAAGAGTTTTGTCTATTTGAATTGTGTGCTGAATCAAGTGCGTTTCATAACGGTGTAACCGATGTCGAATGGGGAAGCGCGTTTCTTCCCAAAAAGTGGATGGAAGTTCAAGTTCAGCGTCTGTGATTAGACCAAAATCTTGAATGATCTTCGCGTGAAAGACTTGATGATAAGCCAGCATCCCTTCAAGCGATCCGCGCGTCAGCGCTGTAAATTCGTCTTCGCTCATTCCGACCAGCCGTGTTTCGTCTTCGTCAGACATACGGTTGGGCATCCATTTTCCAGCGCGGTGATTTTCCAGTGCGTAGCGGATGGTCGTGCTGAAGAATACATCCGCGCCGAGTATGTGGGCATAGACTCGCCGCACTGGCCATTCACCTTCAACGGGAACACGTTCTGTATCTTCCTTTGAAAGCCCAAAAATTGCGGCTTGCAAGTCCATGTATTGTTTGTGATATTGACCAAGGATGCGCTGGGCTTGCGTGGGCGGCTTGCGTTTGGATGCCAATTCAACGGCTAATTGACTCAATTCCTGGATCGTCACGAAGAATGCAAAGCGAATGCCTTCCTCGTCGTGGTCTTTCCACATCCATTTGCGCGACAGGTCTTTTTCAGAAATTGGCAGCAGCAAACTGGAAAAATTTTCAACCGCCTCTGCAAGTTCATTGTTAAACATGGTTGCTCCTTGAACTTCCATTAATAAAGTAGGACCCCGCCGCCAGGATCAATCCAATGGATGCAATCGCCATCCCCTGCCAGAGAATGGGATTGAGCAATGCCTGCAACATGACAGATGCCAGTTTACCGGCATATCCCAGCAGGATTGTCGGCAGGAAGGCAGGCATTCGATCTACAAGGATGCGTTGGATAATTACGCCAAAGATCGGCGCGCCGATCAAACTCATCAAACTTGCAAGAATGCCCGTGATGAATAAGGGAACACCCCACCACCCAAGCCAACTCTTAAGCGAGTTGACTGTGAAGATTGTCATCAACAGGAAAAGCGCAAGCGGCAGGATTGGGCTTAACCGCATGAACATTCGCGCCGTTTGTAATTTTACGCGTGGATCATCTTCCAGCGGCGCGTTGAGCAGGCTAATTTGATCGGGGACCGCAAGCGCGGCGAATTGCATTTGTCCCTGAATCACAGGCGCCAGCATTGAAGTAAACTCAACGGGCGGCTTGCAAAATTGAATTTCGCCGTTGTTCAGCAGGCTGATCGTCGTTTGTGCAATTTGCTCAAATGTGCAATCAGGTTGCGTATTTAAAAGTGAAAAAATGGCTTGTGTACCCAGATCGCTGACCATGCTGTTTTTGAGCGGCACGAGCGAAATTTGAACCGAGTTTACCTGCATGTTGAGGTAGGCAAACGTCGAACTCAAAATTTCATCTCCCATCACTTTGAGCGTCTCCTGCGGCAGCATCTCGCGGAAGAAATCCTCCCATGCCTGCTGGCTCATGCCGCGCATTACAACCGGCAACTGGCTTTTGTCTGTGCTTGCCGAGAGCATGGTTTCTGCAAGCACGGCTGGCAGGTTGCTGTAAAAATCGGCATTGGCAAAAGCCTTTTGATATGTTTCCGCTGTAAAAGCGCGGCGGTCAAAATTGAAAAAAATCAACGCAGGCACAGCCGTCAGAACGAACAGAATGGCAAGAATAACCCCTGTAAATTTTTTAAGTGAATCCATTTTGTCTCAATTGAATAAGCAGGTCGCGCTTTGTAAGAGACTATTTAATAAGTCCGCTATTTGACCACAAAGGCACGAAGTCTCAAAGACTCAAAGACTCAAAGACTCGAAGGGGAAAACTTTGTGGCATTGTGTCTTTGTGACTTCGTGGTGAAGTTATTAAACAGTATCCAAACGCGACCCGCTTATAACTATGAAGTCAATATTTCGATGTAATCCTGTGTGACCACTTCCGCATCGCCTACGCCGAGCAGGTGTAATAATTCTTTGACCAACTCTGCTTTGAGGTCTGCGTCCTTGCGGCTCCAGGTGCGGCTTTTGATTTCAAGGAAGTGCCGCATGTCTGGCTGTTTCATGTGATCAAGATTGATGAAAAACTCAGTCTCTTTGTAACTGATGTGCCAGCGCAGGCGATCTTTTTCAATGGGGATGACTTGCGTGGGTTTGAAATATTCACGGTAGAAACGTGAAGTATGCACGGCGGGCGCCAGGAAGCGGCTGCGCGAGAGCAATACATCGCGCCCAATTTCATCTTCGCGTTGTTGTCCAAGCAGGGTCAGGCGCGAGCGGACGTTTTCCACATCCGCTTTTTCGTTGATCAAGTTATCTTCACGGAACCGCAGGCGTCCCTGCGATGGATCTTCGAACATGTAATATTCATCATATTGATGATAGTGCTTGTGTGCGTTGACTTCGATCTCAGTCCGCTTCATATTCTGGATAAGTTGGTCTGGTTCTGCGACCTTGACCTTGACCTGCACCTCAAACGATTCCTGTTCCATCGATCCGCCCAGCGCGATCAATTTGGAAAGTACAGACTGCTCGCGCTCAATGAGGAAGGCGTCTATCTTTTGCGCCACATCACGGGCTTGCCTGAGCAGGTCGGCTTCGTTCAGGGTTAACAATTCGTGCGCGCGCATTAACCATTTTCCATTAACCATCACATCGGTTACGTCAGTGGATTTGGATGCAAATACGAGTTGGGCGTAGGCATTGTTCGGGTTGCGGCGGAAGCGCGGAGAGTTGTGGACGGGAGAGGTGTCCACCAAAATCAGGTCGGCGCGTTTGCCTGCTTCGAGCGAGCCTGTTATATCTCCGATGTGAAGCGCTTGCGCGCCCATGCGGGTAGCCATCAATAGCGCAGTCGCCGCAGGTACAACCGTCGGGTCATTGCTAGAGGCTTTTGCCACGAATGAAGCCAGGCGTACTTCTTCAAACATATCGAGATCGTTGTTCGAGGCGGGTCCATCCGTGCCGATTCCCACGTTAAGTCCGGTTTCGAGCATTTTTTGCACGGGGGCAAACCCAGAGGCGAGTTTTAGGTTCGATGATGGGTTATGCGAGATGCCCGCGTTTACATGCTTGAGGGTTTTCATTTCGCCAAGGTCAATGTGAACGCAATGCGCGGCGATTACTTTTGCTTCCAGCACGCCCTGTTTTTTGACGTATGGCACAACCGGCATTCCTTGTTCGTTCCGCATGGTTTCCACTTCAAACGCGGTTTCAGAGATGTGAATGTGCAAAGGCACATCGAACTCTTTGGCAAGGTTGGCGCAACTGCGCAGAATCTCTGGCGTGGTGGAGTAGGGCGCGTGCGGCGCAACCGCGGGGACAATCAGCGGGTGATTTTTCCACTTTTTGATAAACTCGCGGGCGTAAGCCAGTGAGACTTCAAATGACGATGCGTCGGGCGCGGGATATTTCATCACGCTTTGTCCGCAGACGGCGCGCATGCCTGCATCGGCTGTGGCTTGGGCAATGTCATCTTCAAAGAAATACATGTCGTTAAATGTGGTCACGCCGCTGCGGATTTGTTCAGCGCAGGCAAGCAGTGTTCCCAGCCGCACAAATTCGGGGGTGACAAATTCGCGTTCCACGGGCAGCATGTAGCCCATCAGCCAAACGTCAAGCCGCAGGTCGTCTTCGAGTCCGCGCAGCAGGGTCATGGGGACGTGCGTGTGCGCGTTGACCAGCCCGGGCATCAGCACTTTGCCGCCGCAATCAATGGTTTCATCTGCCATGTATTCTTTGACGATCTCGGCTTCTGATCCAACGGCAACGATCACGTCATCTTTGACGGCTACTGCGCCAGGGTCATATTGATTCATTTTGCCGTCCATGGTGAGGACAATGGCATTTGTAAGAAGGGTATCTACTTTTTGGGTCATTCATGCTCCTTTTTGTCTGATATGCATAGGGCGGGTTTGTAACCCGCCATTTTTTGTTTTCATCATAATATTGTCAGGCTGAAATCCTGACCTGCAAACTATTTTTCCCACTTCAACAGGACATTTAATGCTTTTAGGTTTCTGTTGAAGTCTGTTTTTGCGTGTGTTGATAATTCCATGTCTACAGATGCTGCGCCTTGTTCCACTGCGTAATCTGCGAGGGTGCCGGTAAAAATACAGCCTGTATCCAATGGCGGGAATGAGTAATAAGTTGCGTCTGCCAAGTCTTTTGCAAATTGAATGGAGTTCTTTTCCCAAGGTTCGCCGCCGGGGAAAACGCCAAGCGCCGCGCTGTGATAACTGATCAACGCTTCAATCTTGTGGGTTTGAAGAAAAGCCATCAGCGCGCGAGTCTCCGGTTCGGAGCCGGGACCAGTCCCACCCGTAGTTGGACCGTAATCCCAGCAGCCGTCGCGATCCCACTCTGCCGCCCAGTTGGTGGGGAAGTTGCGATTCAAATCCACGCCATGATCATTCACCCGCCCGTCATACCCGTGGTCACGCGCATCGCCATCGGGGTTTAGGTTCCGCAGAATGTAAAGCGTAACATCTTTTGGGATGATGTCAGGGTTTTCGTGAATGTGGGTGATCAGTTCGTCGGCAAGGGCAATGGTGTTCCATTCGTAGCCGCCATGGATGCCCGCTACAATCATGCGTTGTTTTCTGCCATTGCCAAATATGTAAACTTCAAGGGGTCTTCCTGAAACGGAATAGCCAATTGTGGTTGGGCGTGTTCCACCAACCAAAACAAATGGGGTTGGTGTTTGTACCACAATTAATGTCGAGCGTGGGTTGGGTGTTACGGTTGGCAGATCTAATATTAAGTTTGGGCTGGGTGTGTAGGTTGCAGGCAGCGCGGCTGTTGAAATAGGCTGTGTTTGTGTTGCGGGTGGGGCGGCGGCGGATACGGGTTGTAACGCCAGGTAGGCAATTGCCACAAGCGCAATACCACCCAAGCCCGCCAGGTTTAATACCCAAGCCAGTGTTACCCAAATTGATTCTTTTTTCTGGCGTGGCGCGGACATTATCCCATTTCCTCAAGCGTGGTACGCAGCCAGTTCAATGCCAGGTTCGCCGCCCAGCGTGGCAGGCTGCGCGGAGGTCCGCCGTATGTGATGTGATGAGTCTGTTCGCCCGTTGGCAAAATCATCACCATGTCAGCGGAGCGTTCTTCGGGGTGGATCACCACGCCGATTGCGGCTTCGGCTTTCGAGCTGGCTTGGGCGGCGCGCAAGGCTTGGGTCAACGAATCAACTGTCAGGGCGGATAACGAAGCGGTGTGAGGAACGCGCAGTTTGCGGCTCAGAATCCCATCCAAACCTGATTCGATGGCGGTCAGAGTCCAGCCGCGTTTGGCAATCAAATCCAAAACCACATCTTCCAGTTTATCTTCATCCACACCGAAGACGGCAGAGCCGAGTCTTTCGCGCACCTGTGCCTCAACTTCTGCGATCATGGCATTGGCTTCGCTTTCATTTTTGGCCTTTGCCGCAATGCGAATGTCTACCACGCCGGTGTGAGCGGCAAGCCCAACCGTGGGGTTGCTCAGTTTTTCGAGATCGCCGATTTTTTCATCAATTGTGCCTTCGCCGAGTCCTGAACAATGGATAATGCGGACTTTGATGATTTCGTTTAAGTTGAAGCGTTTTTGTAAATAGGGGATGATGGATTCATGCAAAACATATTCCATCTCGTTTGGCACGCCCGGCAGAGAGATGACCGCGTTGCGCTCGGTTTCAACAATAAAACATGGCGCAGTGCCGACTGGGTTGGGGATGCCCAGCGCGCCCTGCGGAACATACGCCTGCCGCTTTTGATTTTCAGACGGCGTGCGTCCGTAGCGGGCGATGGTGGCAACCACCTGCTGCCACAGGTCTTCGCGGAATTCTGTTTCCACGCCTGCGGCTTTTGCCACGGCTTCGCGCGTGGGGTCGTCAATGGTGGGTCCCAGCCCGCCGGTAGTGATGACAATATCGGCGCGCCGCATGGATTCGCGGATGGCGTCCGCAATGCGTTCTTCGTTATCGCCGATGGTGATCGTGCGGTACAAATCCACGCCAAGCCCGCGTAAATTTTTCGCGAGGTAGCGCGTGTTGGTGTCCACGATCTCGCCGAGTAATATTTCCGTTCCGATGGTGATGATTTCTGCTGATGTCATGGGTTGATTTTAACCGACGAATATGAATTCGGGCTTATTATCTACACCACGTTGTATTCTTTAATCAACCTGTCTTCTTCAAAGCGTTTCAGGTCAAGCGCCGAAACATCCAGGCTGGAAAACTTTCCGTCCAAAATTTTCTCTGCCATCAACTTTCCTGAAATTGGTCCGTGCATGAAACCATGCCCCGAAAATCCCGCGCAGACATAAAAGCCGTTCACATTTGTTTCGCCGTAGATCGGGTGTGCGTCGGGCGTCACCTCGTACAGTCCCGCCCAATGTGAAGCGCGTTGCGCCTTCTCGATCAACGGCATCCTCTCGATTGCCGCATCCAGATTGACCAGTTCAAAATCCTCGTCCACGTTTTGGTCGAAGCCAGGCTGTTCATTTTGGTTGCTCATGCCCACCAGCAAGCCCTCGCCTTCGCGGTGAAAATAAAGCGAACGCGCAAAGTCAATCACAAATGGGAAATCATCTGAAACCTCTTTTAGCGGACTCGTTGTAAACATCTGTCTGCGGAGCGGGATGATGGGGAGGTGGACGCCAGCCATCTTTCCGATTGGACTTGACCACGGACCCGCCGCATTTAATATCATCCGCGTCTGAATCGTGCCGAGAGTTGTTTGCACCTCCCGAACCTGATCCCCGCTGACGGTGATTCCCGTTACTTCCGCGCCCGTGAAGACTTGCACGCCCATCTTTTGCGCCGCGCCAATGTAGCCCATCACCACGCTGTTCGGGTCAACGATGCCGTCCTTCGGGTTGAAAGTTCCAGCCAGCGCGTCGTCGAACTTCATCAGCGGCAGCCGCCTGCGGACTTCATCTCCGCTCAACAATTCGGTTTGCACGCCAAGCCTGTTCTGCATTTCGACGTTGTGCTTGAAGACTTCCACTTCTTTTTCGGTTGTCGCAACCAGCAGGTAGCCGCATTTTTTGTAGCCAATTTCCTGCCCAATTTCATCCTTGAATCTTTCGAGCATTGGCAGGCTTTCGATGGAAAGTTTGACATTAATCTCTGTTGAAAACTGATAGCGCACCCCGCCCGCGCACCTGCCTGTGGCTCCCTGCCCGAAGAAATCCTCTTTTTCGAGCAGGACGATGTTCTTCATGCCGCGCAGTGCAAGATGATAAGCCGCGCTGGCGCCCATTACGCCGCCCCCGATTATGACAATGTCTGCTGTGTTTGGTAGGTTCATGATATTTGAAGTATTTGAAGTTTTCGCCCTGAGCGTAGTCGAAGGGCTTTTTTTGGCAAACGTGCTTCGACTACGCTCAGCACGAAGTAATTCCAGATTATTTAGAAGAAACCCGCTTTCACGCCTTCGGCGGAAAACGGGTTTCTGACAGGTTGATTAGTTGTCTTTTTTTACTCAACGCCGAGGTATGACTTTTGCACCATTTCGTCGTTTTTGAGGTTCTTGGCGCTGTCGCTCAGAATAATCTCGCCCGTTTGCAAGACATACCCGCGATGTGCGATGGAGAGCGCCATGAGCGCGTTCTGTTCCACCAATAAAATAGTGGTGCCTTCTTCATTGAGTTTCTTGATGATGTCGAAGATTAACTCAACGAGCAATGGTGCAAGTCCCATTGAAGGCTCGTCCAACAGAAGGATTTTGGGCTTTGCCATCAGGGCGCGTCCCATTGCCAGCATTTGTTGTTCACCGCCAGAGAGCGTACCGCCTTTTTGGGTAATGCGTTCTTTCAGGCGGGGAAACAGCGAGAAAACATGTTCAATATCATCCTTGAAAGAGGTTAGATCTTTGCGAACGTAAGCGCCCATTTCAAGGTTTTCCATGACCGTCATGCGTGGGAAGATCATACGTCCTTCAGGGCTTTGGGCTACGCCCAGCGTGGCGATCTCGTGTGCCGGCAGTTTGTGCAATTCAACGCCATCAAGAACAATGGAGCCTGAACGCGGCTTGTTTAATCCCTGAATGGTTCGCAGGGTTGTGCTTTTTCCTGCGCCATTCGAGCCGATTAGCGTGACGATTTCACCGTCATTCACTTTGAGCGAAATCCCTTTTAAGGCGTGGATATTGCCGTAGTATGTGTGAACATCTTTTAATTCAAGCATCGTGTGCCTCGCCTCTTATTTATGTGATGTGCCTTTACCAAGATACGCTTCGATCACACGCTCATTCTTTTGAACTTCTGAAGGTGTGCCTTCTGCGATCTTTTCGCCGTAATCCAAAACGGATACACGGTCTGAAATTGCCATTACCACACGCATATGATGTTCGATCAACAGGATGGTCAAATCAAGTTCTTTGCGTAATCGTTGAATAAAATTGGTTAGGTCAATGGTTTCATTCGGGTTCATGCCTGCGGTTGGTTCATCCAAAAGCAGAAGTTTTGGCTTGGACGAGAGCGCGCGGGCAATTTCCAAACGCCGCTGTAAACCATAGGATAGATTTTTGGCGGTTACATCGGCATCGCTGCGGCGCAGACCTACATATTCAAGCATATCGAGTGCGCGGGCGCGGGCTTCGGCTTCCTCTTTCATGGTTGCACGAGTATGCAATATTTGACCGATTAAATTGGATGTCAGGCGGCAGTGCTGGCCGACCAGAACATTTTCCATTGCCGACATATTTGCAAACAGGCGAATGTTCTGAAATGTGCGAGCAATACCAAGCGCGGTAATATCGAAGGGGCGCAAGCCGGACAGATTTTTTCCATCAAATGTCATGTCGCCGCTGGTGGGGGTGTAAACGCGGGTGATGGTATTAAAGAAGGTGGTTTTTCCTGCGCCGTTTGGTCCGATCACACTTGCGATCATGCCTTTTTCTATGTTGAAATCCACTTTATTGACGGCTGTCAGACCGCCGAATGTCATCGTGATTGCTTTTGCTTCGAAGAGATTCATATCAGCCTCCTATCCTTTTTTCGCTTTTTTAGATGTAGGAGTCTCAACTTCAATGGCAGGAGTCTCATCTGGGTGCAGTTCTGCGCGAACTTGAGCATTTGGAATCAAACCTTCCGGTCGAACTGCCATCATGATGACCAATGTCAACCCGAACAAAAGAAAACGATATAAGATTGGGTTGGCGTTATCTTTTACTGCAAGTTGAACGACAGGGTCGCTAATTGAGGGAAGAACGGTGTGAGTCAAGAGCGATGCAAGAAAATCCTTGAGCGCAGGCAGGAAAAGACGGTCAGCAGTCATAATAACAAGACCGCCTACGATCACGCCGTTGATGTTGCCGATACCACCCAGAATGACCACGCACAAAATGATGATGGATGCGCTGAAGTCAAATACGCTGGGGAAGATGCCGGCGATGTAAGCGGCATAAAATGCTCCCGCAAAACCGGAGAAGGTTGCGCCCATTGCAAATGCGGCTAATTTTGTTTTGACCGGGTCAATTCCCATTTGCGCGGCGGCGAGTTCATCTTCTCGAATTGCCATCCAGGAACGTCCCAGGCGGCTGTCGCGCAGGCGGCGGATGATGAACACGGAGAGAATAATGATCGCGATGATCAGAAAGTACCACGGAATTGGATCGCTTGATTTGAACTCGCCGATGAATGGAAGGTAAGGTCTGCCGATTGGGCTAATTCCTTTTTCACCTGCGGTTAGGTCTTCATGTTCCATGAGCGTAATGCAAGCCATTGTTGTTTGAGCGCCAAATAATTTTAAAAGTCCTGGCAGAATCCAACAGGTGAATGGCTCTTTGATGGTTACGTCGATCAGATTTTTGAAAAGAACAGGGACGATCTCACCAAAGCCGAGCGTGACGATTGCGAGGTAGTCGCCTCTCAGCGGCAGGGTGGGCGCGCCAAGCATAAAGCCCCATATAGCCGCCATTGCCGCGGCGATCCAAATCACCAGCCAGAAATTCATAAAAATTCCGTGCTGGGGAGAGGAGAGAATGCCTGTTGTGTATGCGCCAATCGCGAAAAATGCCGCATAACCAAGATCGAGCAATCCGGCATATCCAACTACAATATTGAGTCCAAGCCCTAGAATTACAAAAATCAAGGCAAAGATAATTTGAGCTGTCCAACGCAACGCAGTTAATTTATCTACAAAAGGAAATGCAATAACGAGCAGGGTAAGCAGAACCATTCTCCACTTCTGTTCCTGCTTTTCGGGAAGTCCGTGTAGCGCCGCAAGCAGTGTTGTGAATAAGATTGTGCCAAAAAAACCAATCAGGTTGCCGTATAGAACAATTTTGTCGGCCGCCGGACGTTTTCCGATAGCGTGTTGAACAAAATTATTCTGATACAGGCTGAGCAGTACGAGAATTACGGCTGCCACCAGCGCGGTTGGAAGGACTGCCAATATTATTTTTAGCGGCTCTTTGCGTTCAAGTTTGCCGCTAATCCCCATACCAAGCCCAACTCCCATTAAACTGCCGATAATTGCAACGGACCAGCCTCCAAATAGGAAGGTGAGCATTCCGCCAATAATACCGAAGGTGATACCAGATCTGATATTTTTCATGGATACGCCTCTTAGGCTTTTTGACCCGTTTGTTCACCAAGCAAGCCGGTGGGACGGAAAAGTAGGATAAGTACGAGGGTTGCGAAAACCAAGGCGTTTGTCCAGCGCGCATTAAGGTAGCCATCGCTGAAGGATGCCAGTAAACCGATCAAGAAACCACCTAACATGCCGCCGGTGATGTTTCCAATGCCGCCCAGCACCGCTGCCGTGAAGGATTGCAAACCTGCGCGGAAGCCCATGAACCACCAGGCGGTGTTGTTGTATAAGCCAGCCATCAAACCGGCTGCGCCGGCAAGTCCGCCGCCGATCAGGAATGTGGCGGTGATGACCCAGTCAATATCAATGCCAAGCATCTTCGCCGCATCCCTATTTTGTGCGGTGGCGCGCATGGCTTTTCCAAGGCGGGTACGTTGAACAAAAAGGTATAAGCCGGTCATTAATGCAACCGCGAGGACGATGACGATCACATCTTTGATGGTAAGGCGAAGCGCTATTCCACTGGATGCAAGCAGGTTAACATCCCAGCCGAGGCTTGTGAAAAGGATGCCAAGCATGTCTGGGAATACTTTTTGAGAGGCGCCGCCTGTTGTGCCAAAAGATGGCACAAGCCATGCCTGTGCCGCCCACATCAAACCAATATTTTCAATAATAAAAGACATACCGATTGCAGAGATTAACGGGGCAAGGCGTGGAGCGTTGCGGAGCCGCCGATAGGCAAGCCGCTCAATGGTTGCATTAAGGACTGCGCAAAAAACGACAGAGACAATCAGTGCCAGAATAAGTCCAAAAACTATTTTGACAGGGTCTTTACTTTCCAATGTGCCTGTCAGTGAAAGAACCGTCAGGGATGTGAAAACACCGATCATGTATACATCACCGTGTGCAAAATTGATCAGTTCGATGATGCCGTACACCATTGTATATCCCAAGGCGATGATGGCGATGATCGCACCATTGGAAATGCCAATGATTAGAAATTGAACCAATTGAAGCGGGTTGGCTTTTATTGCCGCGTAGACAACCGGTATATCAAGACCGACAACGGGTCCGATAAGGAAAACAATATATAGAACGAGCGAGGCGATGGCGAATCGTCTCCAGTTAAATTTTTTCCTGGTGGTTTCCATAGTTCTCCTCTTTTTCCTGCTTATAAAAAGGATATGGGGGGCGGCATTTTTATGCCGCCCCCCGAACGTGCGAGAGACTTATTACTTGAACGTGCCGACAGGAACGTAAGCGCCCTTTTGAACTTGATAGAAGGTCATATCGGTCAGGGAAGCATCGCCATTGGCGTCGAATGACCAGTTGCCGAGAGCGCCATCGAAGTCTTTGATGGCGAACACAGCGGAGTTGACTGCGGCGCGGTCTGTGGGATCGCCGCCAGCGGCGCAGACATCTTCAATCGCCTTGATAGCCACATTCATGGTCTCGTAGCCGTATACAGCGTAGGGTTCGGTCAGGTTGCCGAATTTGGCGGTGTAGTCTTTTACGAACTGCAAACCAGCGGGGGGAAGTTTGTCGAGCGCGACACCAGCGACGGAGGCGTAAGCGCCTTCAGCGGTATCAGCGCCAGCGCCATCAATGAAAGCCTGAGTCTGGATGCCATCGGGTCCAACATATTTAACTTTTTCGTTGTCGCCCATGATTGCAAATTTGTCTTTCAAAAGTTGTGAGGCATTGTTGTCTACAACCATACCAACGTAGATGGCGTCTGGGGGACCGCCGGCATTGCTGGTGGATATCTTGGTCATCAAAGCCTTGTAGTCAGCGGCTTTCGGGTCGATTCCTTCGTGACCAACGACGGTCAAACCAATTTCTTGGGCGGTTGCATCAAACACATCAGCAACACCCTTGCCGTAGAGTTCCTGGTCATCCAAGATGTAAACAGAGGTGGCGCCAAGGGATTTTACGAAGTTGGCGGCGACTTTGCCTTGAATATCATCAGCGGCAACTACGCGAGAGTAGTTGCGAACGCCAGTCGGGTAGCGGGAATCTGTCACGCCGGGGAGGTCTTTGTCAGCCTTGGTCAAGCCAGGGTTGGTGTTGGCGGGGGAGATCATGGTCAACGGACCAGCGGCATTCAAAATTGGAATGGACAGCATGGCTGCGCCGGAGTTGAATGTGCCGAGGTAGGCAATGATGGCGGTGTCAGCAGCGGCTTTGTTGGCGTTTTCGGTTTCGACAGCGGGATCCCACTTGCCGAGAGCAGCAGAGGCATCATCCCAGGCTTCGTACTCAAGGGTATAAGCGCCACCACAAGCGGAGTAATTGGCCTGTTCGAGGCGCAACTGCATGGCGTTGACGATGGTTTGGGTCTGGGTCAATGAAGAACCAGTCATGGGTAAACTTGAGACGATCTTGAGGGTGATTGCTTCAGCCGCAGGGGCTTCAGTGGCGGCGGCGGGGGCTTCGGTGGCGCCGGAAGCCGCAGGCGCTTGGGTTGCTGCGGGGGCAGCAGCGCCACCGCAGGCGACGAGCACCATGCTGGCAAGAACCAACACGGACAGTAAAGCGAACAAACGCTTATTCATTTTCTTACTCCTCCAAAATATGTTAGGTGAATTCAATATCCCGCATGAGCGGGCTTACAAAAAACAGCAGACAATACTTGTTATGTCAGCCTCACCTCCTTTTTGTAAAATAATTCCTAAATAAAATAAAACTCGAAAATTTCCTTCAATACGGATTTTCGAGAATTTGTACCAAACTACTGTAATTAGGGTAGTTTGGTTTTTATTGGGCGGGATGATAAGTCGCTTTTTCTTTCAAGTCAAGTAATTCAATGCGTGGCTTCTTTAAATTATCAAGGACCACGTCTGCCTCGTTTTTGTTTTTTTCGGAAATATAGGCTACCTGAATGCAATTCAAAAAGCAAAAGCCCTTTTATGATAATTTTTTTTGGTTCAGAATGCTATTACCCGTATGGATAATGTTGCAATCTTATTTCCTGTAAATTAGATAAACTTTGTTTCTTATTTTTTGTCGGTTGGCTTATAAAGTAATTGTTCGCGAATGCGTAGATCGGTGTTGCGGATTTTCATGGCGAGGTCCGCCGCCAAGTTGTACATTAAGCGATAGCCTAGTTGTGGGTAGGTTTCGCATAGGATGATCAGTTTTTCGCGCTGGATGATGAGCAGGCGGGTATCTTTTTGTGATGCGCGCGCCGAAGCGGAACGCAATCCTTCATCTACCAAGGCTACTTCACCAAACGACTGACCTCTGCGTAACCGCGCCACAGCAGTCTCTTTTTTTTCGACATTTCCTGATCCGCGATTGATCAAAATATCCACTTCGCCTTGCGCGATTACATACAATTCTTTACTGCTGCTGTTTTCTTGAAAGATAATATCTCCGGTATTGAATACAACTTCCTGGCAGAGATTTGCGACCAATTCCAGTTGTGTCGGTGTGAATTGGTAGAAAATATCGCTTTGCTTTAGGAAGTTGACCATGTTATTCATAAGGCGGTGAGTTTAACATAAATAAAGGTGATTCGCAATTGTTTCACAATTTAACCTCAATTTTGTTTGCCCAACAGTCTTTTTGAGCCGCTGAGGCATTTACGGGTAAGTGTAGTTTAACCAGTCCAGCGGATCTATCTGTATACCATTAACCCACAATTCCCAATGTAGATGCGGACCTGTGACGCGGCCTGTGCCGCCGACTTCGCCAATTATCTGTCCTTGCTCTACCATATCGCCCACATTTACATAAAATTTGGATTGATGCCAGAATCCGCTGTACACGCCCCAGCCGTGGTCAAGGATCGTTGTGCCGCCGCGCACTGTCCAGTTTTCTGCAATGACCACTTTCCCGCGCGCGGGTGCGGTGATGGGAAGTCCTGTTCCGCCGCCAAAGTCGAGCCCTGTGTGAAATCCTTGAACCGAGAGGTCTGTATTTATGCCAATATATGTGCGGCGGTTGCCATAGCGCGAGGTAAAGTAGGTGGCGTCTGCATATTCAGACGCGGGTGAAGAAAAATCACCCGTCCAGTATTTTTCAGGGTTTACGGGAGTGGTGGTGGTGATTAATTGATTTAATTCTGGCTCTGTTTCGGCGGGGTCAATAGTTACAGGGTCAACGTAAAGCAACGGGTCGTCTGGGTAATTTCCCGAAACAATCAAAATGGATTGCTCGTAGGTTTGTTTGCTTCCATCAGGCAGTGTTGCTTCCAGCCGCAGGGGATATATGCCCGACGGAAGCAGAGCGTGAACGCCTTGTAATGCGACCTGTGTTCCATCTTCCAGTGGGAAGAAATGTAATTGATGATCAACCAAAATTCCACCAAGCGTAACATTCGGAATGGTTTTTACTTTGATCACCCCCGTGCCGCCCTGCTTGATGGGCAGGTCGCGTATCTCGGCGCTAATGAAAGCCGAAGGCAAGCCGCTTGCGCCTTGTTCACCGGCTTCGCCGGGCGCGAAAAGAGGCTCACCCGACATGCCATCCCATGAGCCTTGCAAGCCATTGTAATGGGCAATGGTCCATACGTCTGTGTTTTGTTTTACAGCCGCTTCGAGCAGTGATTCACCTGTTCCAATGGGAATACGCTTTGTAAGGTTTGGGCTTCCTTCCAATACCGGTACGATCATATTTACGCCCACATAAAACTCACTTGGGCTGACGATATGATTTAACTTCTTGAACATATCCAAGTGTACTTGCGTGCGGCGGGTAAGACTGCGAAATGAATCGCCAAAGTTGATAAGTTCTGTGTTGATTACCCCGCTAATGCCATCCAGCCCAGGAATAATAAGTTGCTGTCCCGCCGCAAGTTGATTTGGGTCTGTGATGCCGTTTACCGACATGAGGTCAGTCAGGTTGATGCTGAAAAATACTGCAATGGATGAGAGGCTGTCGCCGGGCTGCACAATGTAAACGGGTCCGCTGATTTCCTGGGCATGAGCAGGTTGAAGGGGAAGTGTAAAAAATGAAAGCAGGCAGAATAGCAAAAGGATTTTTTTTGTCATGTTTTTAGGGGATATAGCCAGATTTGGCCTGATTTACAGCAAACTCTTGAATTCAACCTTGTCGCCAATTTCATAATCCCCAATGCGGTCAGGGTGAATTTCCAGTGTGTATTTTGCGTCGGCTTTTGGAAAGTAGGCAGGATGCCACGATTTTGCGATGACTTTATCCACAACCGTCATTTCCGAGTTGATCCAAAAAACGGCCAGATCAAAGGGGACGAAAAACATGTGAATGGAAGTGTCGAGGCGTGAATCCCGCTTTTCGACCAGGAGCAGTCCCTCGTCAAGCCCGAGGCGTGATCGGAACATTAGCCCGCGCAAGCGGCATAAAAACGAGTCGCAATATCCTACGCTGGGCAGGCTGGAGATCTTTTTATTCAGGTTGTGGATGAGTATGGGAGAAGGCATGGTTCAATCATAAAACAAGGCGGCTTTTTTGCCGCCCTGTAAAAATTCAGGTTGATTTTTGTCCAAGTATTTTTTCGACACTGTCTATTAATTCCTGCGGGCCAAAAGGCTTGGCTATGTAATCATCCACTTTTGCGATGTGCAGTCCAAGTACTTTATCAATATTTTGCGCTTTGGCGGTAACAATGATGACAGGGATGTTTCGCGTGGATTCTTCGGCTTTTATTTGTTGGTATACTTCCCATCCGTCCATCTCAGGCATCATTAAATCAAGCAAGACCAAATCGGGATGAGTCTTGCGTACCAATTCAAGACCTTCTTTTCCGCCCGGCGCACCGAGTACCTCAAACCCACGACGATTAAGGATGAGTTGAATGAGTTCGATCATCTCAGGCTCATCTTCAATGCAAACTATACGTCTGACAGTTGTATTGTTCATTTTTCTCCTGTCTTTCAAGGCAAGTTTACCATAAAAGAAATATGGATTAACCGATGAAAATTATTACATGGAACGTGAATGGAATCCGCGCTGCGCTTGGAAAGAATGCGCTTGACTGGGCGTTTGCACAACAGCCCGATGCGTTGTGTTTGCAGGAAGTGAAGGCGCACGTCGAGCAGTTGAGCGAAGAGCAACTCGCCATGTTGAAACTTCCTTTTACATGGAACGCCGCGCAACGCCCTGGCTATAGCGGCGTTGCGACTTTTTACAAACAACAGCCTGATCAGATTGTGGCGGGGATGGGCGATGATTTATTTGACGTGGAAGGGCGCGTTATTCAAACCCTTGGGGCAGGTTGCCGTCTCTTCAACATTTACTTCCCGAATGGGCAACGCGGACTGGAGCGCGTGAATTATAAACTTGCGTTCTACGAGCATTTGCTAAATTTGTGCGACGCGCTTCATAAAAAAGGGGAAAGCATTATCATCACCGGCGATTTCAACACGGCGCACATGCCCATTGATTTGAAGAACCCAAAACAGAATGAAAAAACTTCAGGCTTTTTGCCCGAAGAACGCGAGTGGGTGCAGAAGTTTTTGGATCATGGCTTTGTGGATGCGTACCGCCGTTTGTACCCTGATAAGGTGGAATATACCTGGTGGACGTACCGCCTCAATGCGCGTCAACGCGGAATTGGCTGGCGGTTGGACTATTTCCTTGTTTCTGAAAACCTTATGCCACGCGTGAAGGATGTGATCATCCACGAGAAGACGCTCGGCTCAGATCATTGCCCCGTGGAATTGGTGTTGGAGTAGTGCCGGCGAAATCATCTTTTTTTAGGTAGGGGCGTTTCCGGGCGGTCTAAATTTGTATCTTCCCACGAGGCTGGGTCGTTGAGCGATTCCAAGTGGGTGAATACGGTGACACTTGGCATTGCGCGGCGGATGTCTGCTTCAATGCTTTCAAGCAGGCGGTGTCCGCGATGAACTGTCCATTTGCCCGGAACCAATACATGAAATGACACAAATTGCCGCGCCCCCGATTGGCGGCTGCGAAGCGCGTGATATTCCACCCCGTTTTTCGTGTAATTTTCAAGAATTGTTTTTAATTTGGCTTGTTCTGTACTTGGCAGAGCCGTGTCCATTAATCCCAGGGCTGACATGCGTACAATGCGAACTCCTGACCAGATTATGTTTGCGGCGACAATAAACGCCACAATTGGATCGAGCCTTTCCCAGCCAGTGAGGGCAACCAATCCCACCCCGGCCAGCACCCCAACAGATGTCCATACGTCTGTCATTAAATGATGCGCATCGGCTTCAAGCGAGATGGAATTGTAGCGTTTGCCGGCTTTTGCCAGAATAAGCGCAACGACCAGGTTTATAAGTGAAGCGGCAACCGAAACGCCCAACCCAATTCCAACCTGTTCGATTGGTTTTGGCGCAATGAGTCTTGGAATGGCGGTAACGACAATGCTTATGGCGGCAATCAAAATCAGCGCCCCTTCAACTCCGCTGGAAAAGTATTCGGCTTTGCTGTGTCCGTAGGTGTGATCTTCGTCTGCCGGACGGGCGGCGATGGTTAACATGGCTAATGCCATCATTGCGCCAACAAGGTTGACTACAGATTCCAGCGCATCTGAAAGCAACCCCACTGAACCGGTCAGAAAATAAGCAATAGTCTTTAATGTAATGGTGGCGATTGCCGCGCCAATGGAGAGCCAGGCAAAACGTGTGAGGGATGGACGGTTTGTAGGGATATTAATCATGGTTTGAGTATTTTATACAGAAATTTATTAAACAGGTAGTGACATTTATCCCGCTGAAAATTTTTTGGCGCGTATGGTTTGAGCGTCTCAGCGCATCCAAGTTTGACCGTATATCTCACAGGGTAACTTAAGCCTGTTGTTTTTGCAGCCAATTTTCGGTTGTAAAGAGGCGTATTAGAAAATCATATAAATTCCCGCTGTACGCGTCGTCCAAGGGGTTGGCTTGGTATAATCCAACCGAAAGTCAAATTTGGAGGATTCCGTGAATTCCCGTAGTCAATCGTTTTTTGTGTATTTCCTTCTGATCGTTGCCATCGGCGCCATGCTTTATATGGGCTACCGAGAGAATGCCACCAGCACAGAAGAGCCGCTTACCATCAATCAAGTGGCGCAGGCTGTGCAAGAGGGTACTGTTGCTCGAATTATTATTAAGGGCGATGATACTTTCACAGTGGTAAATAAAGATGGGACATCAAAAGAAGGCGTTGAATCTCGTAAAGAGCCAAATACTACATTGGTAGATCAACTTGCCAGCCTTGGCGTTACCGCAGATCAACTTGCCCCTGACAAAGTCGTTGTTGAAGTTAGCGCTCCATCTGTGTGGGCGGGCGTCTTAAGTGGCGCGTTTTATATCCTGCCTATTTTGTTAATGGGCGGCGTGTTGTGGTTTATTTTCCGTCAGGCGCAGGGCAGTAATAATGCGGCCATGTCTTTTGGAAAGAGCCGCGCGCGTATGTTTAGTGGTGAACATCCCACTGTTACATTTGCCGATGTGGCCGGTGTGGAGGAATCAAAACAGGAATTGGCAGAGATTGTTGAGTTTCTGAAAGAGCCTCAAAAGTTTATTCAACTTGGCGCGCGTATTCCAAAGGGCGTTTTATTGGTTGGACCTCCTGGAACAGGCAAGACCCTTTTGGCAAAGGCGGTCTCTGGTGAGGCAGGCGTACCTTTCTTCTCCATTTCTGGTTCTGAATTCGTTGAAATGTTCGTTGGTGTGGGTGCCAGCCGCGTGCGTGATCTTTTTGACCAAGCCAAGCGACACTCTCCCTGCATCATCTTTGTAGATGAAATTGATGCCGTAGGCCGTCAGCGTGGGGCGGGTCTGGGCGGTTCACATGATGAACGCGAGCAAACTTTGAATCAAATGCTGGTTGAAATGGATGGTTTCGATACTGATACAAACGTCATTATCATTGCCGCCACCAACCGACCCGATATTCTTGACCCTGCACTTCTGCGCCCCGGTCGCTTTGACCGCCGCGTGACCCTTGATCGTCCTGATGTGAAGGGACGCGAAGCCATCTTAAAGGTACATGTCAAAGGTAAGCCGTTGGAGCCAGAGATTGATCTTGCTTCTGTTGCGCGCGGCACACCCGGTTTCGTTGGCGCCGATTTGGAAAACCTGGTTAATGAAGGCGCAATTTTAGCCGCCCGACGCAACAAGAAATCCATCGGCCAATCGGAATTGGAAGAAGCCATTGAGCGCGTGGTGATGGGACCTGAACGCAAATCCCGCCTTATCTCTGATGAAGAGAAGCGCATCATCGCCTACCACGAGGCTGGTCATGCGATTGTGGCCAATGCCATCGCCGAAGCAGACCCCGTGCAAAAAGTGACCATCGTAGGTCGCGGACAGGCCGGCGGCGTAACCTGGTTCCGTCCCGATGAAGACCGCATCCTCATGTCACGCAAGAAAATGCTTGCCACGTTGGTCATGGCGCTGGGCGGTCGCGCTGCGGAAGAATTGATCTTTGATGACATCACTTCTGGCGCATCCAATGATATTGAACAGGTGACCCGTATGGCGCGTGCCATGGTCACACGGCTGGGAATGAGCGCCGAAATGGGCACCATGACCTACGGTCAAAAGGAAGAGATGATCTTCCTTGGGCGCGAAATTTCAGAACAGCGTGATTACTCTGAAGCCGTCGCCGAGCAGATTGACCGCGAAGTCCGCAAGATCGTGGAAGAATCGTACAAACAGTCCAAGGCTTTGGTTAAGAAATACCGCAAGCAATTGGATATTATCGCCAAGAAACTTCTCGAAGTTGAATCCATCAACCGTGAAGAATTTGAGCAACTCTTCCCATCTCCGCTGGGCAAGAAGAGCGGCACACCGCAGGTTGCTTAGAAGTAATAAGTAATAAGTAATGAGTAAAAAGTAATAAGTGAGAAGTAAAAAAGAGTCCTCTGCAATTAGAGGGCTCTTTTCTTTTTACTCGTTACTCGTTACTTCTCACTTTCCCCACTTACTTCCCTTCCTTATGCTGTCTCACCAATTCACGGCGCAAAATCTTTCCTACCGTTGTCTTGGGTAACTCAGCGCGGAATTCATAATGGGTGGGTACTTTATAGGGGGCAAGATGTTCCTTGCAGAAGGCTTTGAGTTCGGCTTCTGTGATGGTTTCACCGGGTTTCATCACGATCCATGCTTTGACGGTTTCACCGCGCTGTGGGTCTGGAATGCCGCCGACGCCCACTTCCAGCACCTTGGGGTGCGCCATGATCGCTTCTTCCACTTCACGCGGCCAAACTTGGAATCCACCAGGCTTGATCAGTTCCTTCTTGCGGTCAACGATGTAGAAGTAGCCGTCTTCGTCCATGCGGGCGATGTCGCCGGTGAAGAGCCAGATCTTGCCGTCTTTCATTTGGCGCAGGCTGTTGGCTGTTTCTGTGGGCATATTGTGATAGCCCTTCATCACCTGCGGACCATTAACGATGATCTCGCCGATTTCGCCCTGTGCCAACTCGGTCTCGCCGTCATCCAAGCTGATAAGTTTAATATCAACGTCAGGCAACGGCATTCCGATTGACCCAGTTTTATTCACTCCATCCAGCGGATTGCAATGTGTGGCGGTTGGTGCCTCAGAAAGACCGTAACCCTCGAACACCTTGCCGCCGGTCAATTTTTCAAATTGTTCTTTTGTCTCGCGCATCAGCGGAGCAGAACCAGAGATGCAAGCCTTGATGGATGAAAGATCGTATTTTCCCGCTTTCACATCAGGGTGGTTATTGATGGCATTGTACAGCGTCGGCACACCGGGGAAAATCGTCGCCTTGTATTTGCTGATGTTGTCCAACACATCTTTCAGATCGCGCGCATTCGGCACCATTACCATGCTTGCGCCGTTAGCCATCGCAAAATTCATGCCCGCCACCATTCCATATACATGGAATAATGGAATTCCCATCAAAACCACTTCCTTGCCAGGTACAAGCGCAGGCATCCAGTTTTTGATTTGAAGCGTGTTTGCAACCACATTGCGGTGCATGGCAACTGCACCCTTTGGTATGCCGGTTGTTCCGCCGGAATATTGAAATACTGCGGTATCGTCAGGCGTCACTTCCACGGTTGGCTTCGCTGAGTTTGCGTGTTTTGTGAGCAGGTCTTGCATCCATACATCGCCGTCTGCCAGCTCACCGAGACGGTCGCCGTCTTTCTTTTCCTTCAATAAAGTAAACAACAAACGTGTAAATGGAGGCAGCGCCTCTTTGAGATTCGAGACAATGATTTTCTTAAGTTTCGATCTTTCCCGCGCCGCTTTTACCTTGTCGTAAAAACGGGTGAGCGTGAACATCACATCAATGTTCGCGTCAGCAATTGGCATGATGATCTCATCTACCGGATAAGTGGGGTTGATCGCCACCACTGCCGCGCCTACCTTGAGAATGCCGTAAAAGGCAATCACAAATTGCGGCAAATTCGGCATAAAAATTCCGACCCGATCTCCTTTTTTCACGCCCATCTCAATCAGCGCGGCAGCCATCGCATCGGTCTGCGCGTTCATCTCCTGGTATGAAATGACCGCGCCCTTGAAAATTGTACAGGCACGGTCAGGATATTTGCGCGCGGCTTCCTCTAAAAAATGAAACAGCGGCTTCTTCGGGTAATCAATTGTTTGCGGTACACCTTTATCGTAATTCGCAAGCCACGGACGGTTGTTCATAGTTGCTCCTCCTTCAGGAATAATGGAAGTATATACAAACAAGAATCAAAAGTCAATCAATTGACGGATGTATTTTTCAATTTCCTTCCCAATTCCACTTTCAACTTTGAACCATTGGATGGTTGGATCGGATTCCTTGAACCAGTTTGCCTGCCGTCTAACGAAGGATCGCGTCAAACGCCGCATCTCCACCTTTGCCTGATCCACCGTCAACAAGCCTTTTGCCACGCTGACACATTCCCTGTACCCAATTGCCGACATGCTCGGTAGGGTGGGCGCGTAGCCACCTGCGAGTAATTTTTTCACCTCATCCACCAATCCGCTTGCGAACATCAGATCAATGCGTTCATCCACCCGTTGATACAACTCTTCACGCGGACGGATTAACCCAATGGTAATCAAACGATACGCAGAATCCGCCTGCCCGCGTTGATCTGAAAACTTCTTCCCGGTGGTCAAAATGACTTCCAGCGCGCGAATCGTCCGCCTCACATTTCGCGCATCAATTTTTGCCGCCGAATCTGGGTCAAGGAAATGCAGTTTGGCGTGTAGCCACTCCACGCCTCTCTCTAGATTCATCCTTTCTAATTCACCCCTCAGCCTTTCATCTGCCGTCACCTCTGGCGGGGTCCAACCCTGAGCCACCGCGCGGATATATTGCCCTGTGCCACCGACCAAAAAGGGCAGTCTTCCGCGCGCATGAATATCGGCGATGATCTCCTTTGCTTTTTGCTGAAAAACCGCCAGGCTTAACGTCTCATCGGGATTCACGATGTCAATTAAATAATGCGGTACACGCGCCATTTCTTCGTGTGAAGGCTTGGCGGTGCCAATATCCATGCCGCGATAAAAGAGGCGCGAATCAGCAGAGATGATCTCGCCGTTCAATTTTTCTGCAAGTTGAATGGCAAGTTCCGTTTTGCCGACAGCCGTCGGACCGACGATGAGGATGAGAGGGGGCTTGGGTTGCATGATTCGGCTTGAAGCCAATTATCTCTCCAGTGCAGATTCTGCGGGATTTGACGGGTTGTAATATACGGTCACACTTGCTCCAATTGGATAGCGCGCCACAGTTGCCTGAGCCTGCCCCGCCACGCGGACATTGAGAAATTGCTCGCCAGCCTTAATCCTCTGGCTTTGGTAGGATTGCCCATTCACGCTGTAAGCATACACCACGACCGGATAAGTGGAGTGACTTCTGCCAGAGTAACTTGATTGCACCGACGACATGAGAATTGTGCCAGTGGTATTTAGCCATGTTTGTGTAGACTGGCGGTATGCCATACTTTGCTGATTGCGCCTATGTAGAAAGTATCCAATTCCGCCGATGACCAAAATGGGGATGGTAATGCTGCAAACCATTCCCGCAATCCCTGCAAACAGCCCAAAACCTGTGATTACCCATTCGAAAGTACCCATAAGTTTTCTCCTTACTTCTAAAATAGTTGTTGTCTAAAAAAGGGTTATTTATCCAATGCCTTGTTGCGTTTTTCAAGCCAGCGCGCGATAAATCCACACAAGATGGCGAATGCGATACCGATAAAAATATCGAACAACAGGCTGGGGAGGTTGAAAATGCTTCGGTAGGCGAATCCGCCTTGTTCGAAGAAAACGAGCGGAAAGCCTGCGCGCGCAATATCGTCGGAGCAGAAACTCATTCCCAGAACGGCTGGCAGTCCACAGTCAGAGAGCAACTGCGCGGCAAGTAAATTGAGGAGGATAAACATCGCAAGTCCGATCAAAACTCCCTTTGAAAAAACGCCTTTGGATGTCATATCAAGATCATTTCCTGTTCTATTTTCTGGTAAACTCTTTGAAAAATATTTATTGTGACATCCATTTTAACACCGAGGTGAGCAATTATGATCAACTGGCAGGAATTAATCATTGATATGTTTGTTGAGCAGTTGCGAACGGTTTATCAACGGACGTATGGCGATATCAACAGCGACTATGGGCGTATTGTCACCTGGTGCGGGCGTTTGGTGCTGGAAAACATTGCCAACTCAGATGCCCTTTATCATGATGTTGACCATACGATTATGGTTTCATTGGCGGGGCAGGCGATCATTGAAGGGAAACATTTGCGCGAGGGCGGCATTACTCCGCGCGACTGGCTGCATTACATGATTGCTGTCCTGTGTCACGATATTGGATATGTCAAAGGGGTGTGCAGGAACGACTCAAAAGAGATGTTTGCCACTGGCGTGGGGGATGAGTTGATTTATATTTCGCCTGAAGGTACCGATGTTGCGCTGACGCCTTATCATGTCAATCGCAGTAAATTATTTGTGCGTGAGCGGTTTGGTTCCAGCCTGTTGCATGATATGACGAAATTTTTGGATGCAGAGTTAATCGCATCCTACATCGAAATGACCCGTTTTCCCTCTCCGCCTGATGAGATGTATAAAGATACAAAAGGACTTGGCGGGTTGGTACGCGCTGCTGACTTTATCGGTCAGTTGGGCGACCCTGATTATTTGCGAAAAACCCCAGCCTTGTTTTATGAATTTCAAGAGTTGGGCGCGAATGAAAAATTTGGGTACAAAGCCCCGAACGATTTACGCAAGAGTTATGCTTCATTTTATTGGAATGGCGTCAGCCCGTATATTCAGGATGCGCTTCAATATTTACGTTTGACTGAAGACGGCAAGCAGTGGATCGCCAACATGCACTCGCATGTCTTTGACGCGGAACATGATAATCATGGATAAAAAATGATTGGGGTGTGAAATTTTGTAGCGTGTATCATGTTGCGTGTTCCGCTGAAGGATACCTTCAAAACGGAACACGCAATATATGGCTTTTCTTAACTTATTTCAGATGCGTCTTTTTTATATTCCCGAATCTTATCCGTAGCCTCGTCCAACTTCGCTACTTCATCTTCCGTTAATCGCC
>JAIFKY010000303.1 GCA_020049345.1 Anaerolinea sp. | reverse complement strand
AAGCGCACCCACGCGCCCAATTTGGTAATGATCTACGAAGCCGGCGTGATCGGCGCGGAGCCGGCGCGGCTGCCGCTTTCCATCGGCGATCCAACGCTGGTTAGTGGGTCGCTTTCAGTGGTGAGCATGTATGATATTTTTGCCAATTACCTGCAACGCGGCAACGTGGATGTGGGCTTTATGGGTGGCGCGCAAATTGACAAGCACGGCAATATTAATGCGACCGTCATTGGCGGGTACGATCAACCCAAAGTGCGGCTGCCAGGTTCAGGCGGATCGCAGGAGATCGCCGCGTGGGCTAATCGCTGCTACATCATGACTCCGCATCAAAAACGCCGCTTCCCTGAAAAAGTGGAATTTATGACCTCTGCTGGATTCATCGGCGGCAAGGGTGATCGCGAAGCGGCTGGTTTGCGCGGCGGCGGGATGCTGGCCGTGGTGACAGATATCGGCATCCTTGAACCCAACGAAGACGGCGAAATGATTTTGACGGCGCTTCATCCGGGCAAAACAGTTGAAGATGCAAAATCCAATACCGGCTGGGATTTGAAAGTTGCGGCGCAGGTGCGGGTGACTGAACTTGTTACAGAAAATGAATTGCGAATCTTGCGCGAAGAACTTGACCCGACTGGGATTTACCTAAAAAGTGCGGCATAAAAAAGAACTCGGAGTTTTCAGAAACTCCGAGTTCTTTTTTCGTTTAGGTGTCGGCGGAATTTACTTTGTTACCGCGCATCGAAAACCAACGTATGCGCCGTAATAGCCCGGGTCCAACTTAAGGCGCGTATCGGCGCGGACATTTCCGCTGTTGCCGCCAAATATATGCCATGATCCGCCGCGCGCAATTCGTTCTCCAGTTAAGTCCAGGTTGTCTCGGTCATCTGTGAAGCGGTATGGGTAGGCTTTGAATAAACTACTTGTCCATTCCCAGACATTGCCAGACATGCCGTACACGCCGTAGGGACTCTGCCCCTTTTCCTGTTGATCCACCGGGGTTGTATCGGCTACACAACCTGTCAGGTTGGCTAAACTGCAATCAGGTTCTTGATTGCCCCAGGGGTAAAGGCGTTCATCTGTTCCGCGCGCGGCTTTTTCCCATTCGGCTTCTGTGGGGAGGCGCGCTCCTCTCCATGCGCAATAGGCGTTTGCCATTTTCCAATCTATATACAGTACCGGAAATTTTGCGTAGACGGGGTTGGAAAAATAAGTATTGCGTGTGGCTGAACCTGCCTGCTGTGGTTTTCGGCACTCGACGGCGTAGACACAGGCATCGTACATTTCGTTGGTAACTTCATACTTGTCAATATAAAACGCTTCGAGGTTAATCACATGGGCTGGGCGCGATCCAACGTCTCCGCTGTCGTCACTGCCCATGGTAAATTCTCCGGCGGGAATTAGGCGCATGGGAACATTTTTATTGTCTTTGATCTCAAGCGGTACAGGAGTTTCGGTGGGCAGCAGTGATTCTGTTGGCGCCGTGGTTGGCGTATCAGCGGGCGGAATTGTTTGCGTGGGGGAAATTTGTGTTGGCGTCGGCGGCTCTTGCTTTGTGGGGGTTGGCGCCACAGAAAAAATTCCCGGTTTGGAGGTTATGAACCAATACCCGCCGCCGCAGGCAAGAAAGATCACGAATGCGGCAACAGCGGCAATGATCAGGGTCGGGAATGTCTTTTTTTGTGGATCAGGTTGGAGTTTGGAATATGCCGCGATTTCCTGACTTCGCTTTAATTTGCCGGTCATTTGATCCCGCAATTGTGAGGTCTTGAATGTTGATGCAATCACTTCCCGCCCTGCCAGCAGGTTTTGTAATTCTTCGATGAGGACGCGCATGTCGTGATAGCGGTATTTTGGGTCTTTGGCAAGCGCCCTGAGTAAAACCGATTCGACATCTTTGGGAAGGTCGGGAATATATTGTTTTGGCAGCGGCAGAGATTCGGTGGCTTGTTTTAGCAAAACGCCCGCCGGAGTGTCGGCGGTGTAGGGTCTGTGACCGGTGATCATTTCATAAAGAACAACGCCGAGTGAATAGAGATCAGACTGTGCTGTGGTTTCGCCTGTCCATTGTTCTGGCGCCATGTAATCGGGTGTGCCCAGTCCAGTGCCGGAACTGGTCAAACTTGTTGCGTCTTTGTCTTGATCGCCAAATAATTTCACCAGCCCAAAATCAGTCAACATGGGCTCGCCCTTGTCGGTCATTAAAACATTGGATGGCTTTACATCCCGATTAATAATGTTGCGATCGTGGACGTATTCAAGCGCGCGCGCAATGGGTAAAAGTAGTTCGATGGCTTCGCGCCAGGGCATGGGTTTTCCAAGCCGGTCTTTGAGTGTGCCGCCGGATAAATAAACCATGACCAAATAAGGCGAGCCTTCATTTTCGCCGTAATCAATCACTCCAACAATGTTGGGGTGTGAAAGCCTGCCGAGCGATTTGGCTTCGCGCTCAAATCGCTTCAGCATCATTTCCATGTCATCGGGCGGAAAGGCATCGCGCCGAATTACTTTTATCGCAACTTCGCGTTCAAGGCGTGTGTCGTATGCCTTGTAGACCGTTGCCATGCCGCCTTCTCCAAGCAGCGCAAGGATTTGATAACGCCCAAAATTTTGACCAATCAGCCCCGACATAGGTTTTTCCTTTTTTGATGGAGGTTGGTTTTGTTTTTCATTTTGTGATCCGCGCCAATTATAAGCGACATTAAGAGACCATTCAAAAGCGTAGCGTATTTGCCACAAACAGGCATCGGGTAAAATAGCGTAACAAAACATTAGGAACTTGGAAGTTAAATGCTTGCGCAAAAAAAATCTTCACCACAGAGATTACGGAATTTTTAATGGATTTCTCAATGGACTCTGTGCTCTCTGTGGTTAAATCTTTTTCGGTTTGTCCGAGTTAGGAGCTGCATAAAATGTCTGAAATTCAACCCGCCCCACAACGCAATTTTCTCGCAAAGATTTTTATATCCTCCGACGAGCCGCGCCTGCGCGCAGGTTGGCGGCTTTTATTGCAAACCCTGATCATGATTGTCCTGACGGTCATCCTGCAATTTGTGCTGGTTCTTGTATTTATGCCAGGAAAAAACGGCAATGCTGATCTTTTTATCGGGCAACTCCTTGAGCTGGTGATTTTCACATTATCCATTTTTATTGCGCGCAGATTTTTAGACAGGCGATCATTTGCCAGTTTGGGCTTGCAGGTAAACAAGCAGGCCGCCGCAGATATTTTGATCGGCATTGCGATTACATTTGTGATAATGGGTTTGATCTACCTTGCCGAAGTTGCAGCAGGCTGGCTGACTTTTGAAAGTTTTGCCTGGCAAACTGAATCTGCGGCAAGTGTGCTGATTGGCATACTTACTTTTTTCACGGCCTTTGTGCTTGTAGGTTGGAATGAGGAACTGCTCTCGCGAGGCTATCACTTGCAGACTCTCGCCAGCGGAACAAATATGTTTTGGGGTCTGATCATCTCCTCCAGTGTGTTTGGGTTGGCGCATCTTGGCAACCCAAACGCCACCTGGGTTAGCGCGGCGGGAATTTTCTTCGCGGGGCTATTTCTGGCGTATGGCTATCTTCGCACGGGGCAACTCTGGCTTTCGATTGGGTTGCACATCGGCTGGAATTTCTTTGAAGGCGTGGTTTTCGGTTTCCCCGTTTCAGGGATGGATATTTACCGATTGATTCGCCATCAGGTTCAAGGTCCCGAAATTTGGACGGGCGGCGCGTTTGGACCAGAGGCCGGGCTGATCGTTCTTCCCGCGCTGGTTGTTGGTTCTGTTCTAATTTATTTTTATACGCGCGGCAGGAGAATCGCTGAGTGAAAAATTTGCAGTTTCTGTTTCGCGCGGCGCTTGGTTTGGCCCTTGCCTTCGTTGTCAGTTTCTTTTTGGCGGCGACCTTCTTTAATTTCACAAACTATAAAACTGTAGACCGCGTATTTCTTGTCCTTGTTCCCACATTGTCGCTTGCCTATTTATGGTTTGAAATTTCCCCAATTCTTTGGAAATGGATGGCGCAAAAACTGACCCAATTTCAGGAAAGCCATTCCATCGGAGTTTACACAATCGGATTTTTTCTAACCAGTCTCTTTGCCTTCGCCGCAGTTGGATTCTTGAACGAAGCGATCAAAACACCCTTCAACTTGATTCTGTTTACTGGCGGCTTGATTCTGGCTGGAAGTGTCGTTGGGTATTTCTTCATCCGCCGCGCGGCGCAATCTCTTTATACTGGCTTTTTAAGCCAGCCGTTAAATATCATTCTGTGCCTGACGCTACCCATTTTTTTGCTCGCGCTCATTTATGCCAGCCTGCAATTTCCGTCTATGTTTATCCGCGCGTACATTACCGTTCCGTCAAATTGGATTGGCTGGTTTGTTGCAAGCGCGCTTCTCTCTGGCGTTTTGGGGTTTGGCGCATTGACTCAATTTGAATCGCGCTGGATGCCGCAATTCAAGCAGACAAAATTTTTTCAGTTCAGCCAGGAAAACCTGCCGGGTATTTACGCAGGTGGAATGTTTTTCCTCATTAATTTGATCATCGCGCGTGCGCTCAATCATCCAGCGTTGAATATCAACACAGTCCTTTTTGAATCAGATGCCGGACCGTGGATGTCCATTTTGGGCAGTCCAACCGAAGATGTCATCAACCGTTCGGTGCATCCGCTGGTTTTGATCACCCTGCGCCCGTTTGTCCGTTTTGTGACCCACTTTATGGCAGATCAATGGCAACTCGCGCCAATGCTCGTGGTCGCCGCCCTCAGCGGATTATGCGCGTTGATGGCATGGGTGTTTGTCAAACGCGCCACATCTCAACCAACCTACGCATTTATTTTTGCAATCATGCTCGGATCAACTTCCACACAATTATTCTTCGGCTCCATCACCGACACCTACATCTTTGGCATGACTTCGTTGATCTTTTTCCTGCTTCTGATCCAGTCCAAAGAAGACCGCTTCTCGGTTCTTGTTCCTGCTGGATTGCTTGTTTTCGGCATCACCATCACTAATATTGCCCAAAGCGTGATTGGATTGTTTTTCAATAAATTTGGCTTCCGGCGTTTGATACGATATTGTGTGATCCTGATCACTGCCGCTGTTGCGTTGACCGTTTTGACCAGCGCGCTGTACCCCAACCGTCAAACATTCTTTTTTGTCCCTGGTGATATTGCTTTTGAAACCAACTTCGTAAAACCCGTTTATGACTCTCCCGCCGAGCGGCTCCTGGAAAGATTCAAAATGGTCAGTCGCACCATGTTCTTGTACGGCGTCACCGCTCCAAAACCGATTGAAGTCATTGCCAACAAGCCGCCCCGTCCAACCATAGATCTCAAAACCTTCGACGCCCGCACCCACACATTTGCTTCCTACAAAGGGCTTGCCAATATTCCACTTGCGTTGTGGCTAATTCTGCTGGCAGGAGCATTCCTGTTTTTCGTAAAAGGCGCGCGCTCTTCGCCGCACCTGCCGCTGATGCTTGGTTTACTTGGCAGTCTTGCATTTAGCTTTCTTCTGCACATGAACTATGGCACGGAACTTTTTCTATATGCGCCTTTCTGGACGTATGCGCTGATCTTCTTCGTTGCGCTTGCATTCGCAGACCTTGCTGGGAAAAAATGGTTCGAGTCCCTGCTGACCATCTTTGTCCTGGCATTGATGATCAATAATTTCTGGTTCATTGTTACCATTTTGCGCGCGCTTGCGCCCTTTTACGCGGCAGCCTGAACCTCCCATAAAAGTCCCCCTTTACGCAGAGCGGCTATCGGGGTATACCAAACCTAATGAACGCCTCTCCCATTCGACATATCCTCTTTGATCTTGGCGGCACGCTCATGCACGCGCGCGGAGATTGGATGCCTGTCTTTAAACGCGCCGATCAAGCGCTCGTCGATAAATTATACAAACACCACATCAAACTGGAATCGAAAATCTTTCGCGCGCGGCTGCGTGAATATTACGCCCAGCGTGACAAGGATTTCCAGGAGACCTCTTACCACTTTGTCTTGCGTGAACTGCTCAAAGAGTTGGGGTATGCCAAAGTTGCCGAATCAACTCTCAGGTCTGCGTTGGATGCGATGTTTTCCGTAACGCAAAGCAATTGGGTTCTTGAAGATGACGCGCTGGGCATCCTCCAAAAGTTAAAATCCAATAACTATCATCTGGGTATTTTCTCAAATGCGGGCGACGACAAGGACGTCCACGACCTTATTGAAAATTTTGGCATTCGACCATACTTTGATTTCGTGCTGACCTCCGCCGCGTGCTACTATCGCAAACCGCACGCGCGCGCCTTTGAGATCGCGCTCGCGCAATGGAGCATTCCGCCCGAAGATGCCGCAATGGTCGGAGACAGTCTCGAAGCGGATATATTTGGCGCGAAAAATTTGAGGATGCAATCGATCTGGATCACGCGCCGCGCGCAATTTACAGCAGACGAAGTGCAGCGCACCCAACCTGACTTTAGCCTGAGCAACCTCACCGAGCTTTTTTCCACCCTTGAGCAGATCAATCTCTCGCGCATTTAACAGCCTACATCGGGGTACAATCTTCCAATGCAGAATAAAATTTTTCCATACGTTGCGCTCGCAATCGGCATTAGCGCGCTCAGCCTTTCCGCCATGTTTGTGCGTTGGGCGGAAGCGCCAGGTCCCATTGTTGGGTTTTATCGCTTGCTGATCTCCACGATTCTTCTCACCCCCCTTTTTATTCGACAGCAAAAACAGAGCGAAGCGATTGATAAAAAATACCTGATATTTCCTTTGTTTGCGGGGATATTTACTGCTTTTGATTTTGCCCTTTGGAATTCATCGCTAAAATTTACAACTGCCGCCAACGCAACGCTGCTTGGCAACACATCTCCATTATGGGTTGCTTTATTTGCGCTCTTCATCTTTCGTGAAAAACTGCGCGGTGTTTTTTGGCTTGGACTTGCCGTTGCGCTCACAGGTGCGGCGTTGGTGATGGGCAGTGACTTTCTGCATCACCCCACCCTGGGACTTGGCGATTTGATGGCAAGCGCCGCCGCCATTTTTTATGCGGCCTACCAACTCATCACCCAGCGCGGGCGCAGGCACATTGATCCGCTTCGTTATATGTGGCTGGTTGGATTAAGCGCGACCTTTGGCATGTTCATCATGAATATTGCGTTGGGCAATTCGTTCACTGGCTATCCCGCGCAAACCTGGATTATTTTTTTCATCACGGCCATTGTCTCGCAAATGATCGGTTACCTTGCCATTACGTACGCGCTCGGACATTTGCCTGCTTCGGTTGTCTCACCCACATTGATTGGACAGCCCATTCTGACCACCATCCTTGCCATTCCCATGCTTGGTGAAATTCCAAATGCCATCCAATGGGTTGGCGGCGCAATTGCGCTGGCGGGCATTTATATTGTCAATCAATCGCACTTGCAAGCGCAGGAGGAACTTCCCAATGCTTGAAATTCGCCTTGCGCCCAACTATACTATTGATATAAATCCAATATCGAAATCCTGGAAAAAGAGGAAACCATGCAATTAGATGCCATTCTCGAAGTCGCAATTGGACTGGTGTTCGTCTGGCTCGTGATCAGCGTAGCCACTTTGGAAGTTCAAAACCGCATCAGCATCCTGTTAGACTGGCGTGCAGATCAGTTGGAAAAATCCATTTTAAGTATGCTCAAAGATGAAACGCTGGTAAGGAAATTTTATGCGCACCCTTTGGTAATTGAACTGTCTCCAAAAGACAGCAACGGCAATCTTCTTAGGAACAAGCAGGGCGCAATCAAGCGACCCGGATATATTCCGAATGCCACATTTGCCACGGTGGCTTGTGAAGTTATTATGAATGCAGGCAAAGAGGGTGAAGATATTCCCCTGGATATGATGTCGCTCAGCGAGATGAGCGCAAGCGTGAAGGCTCTCGCCGAGAAGAATCCCAACCTTGAGCGGGTAAATCATTACCTGCTGCCAAAAATGGAAAAGGCGGTTGACGACATGGATTCCAAACTGGCGGAGTATCGCAAAAATACGGAAGGCTGGTTCAATGATGTCATGTTGCAGGCCAGCAACTGGTATAAACTGCGCTCGCAGTGGATTGCATTTTGGATCGGTCTTTCGATTGCGGTATTCATGAACATCGACACCATTAACGTCGCTCAAAAACTGTGGCAGGAGCCTACTGCGCGCGCTGTGATTGTGGCGCAGGCGCAGGTTGAAGCGCAGAGCGATGAGCCGGGTGGGTCTGTTTCGTTTGCCACTGCCAGAAGCCTAAACTTCCCCGCTGGTTGGACAACTACTTCGCTGGATACCAAATCCTGCCGCATGATAGATGTAATTGACTATCAAGTTGTTATTCATTCAGCAGGCGAATGTCTTGCAGTGACCAGTTTGCCAGCATTAAACAACGGCTGGGGAATTTTGGTAAAACTCTTTGGGTATTTACTCAGCGCCGCCGCTGCCGCGCAGGGCGCGCCTTTTTGGTTTGATATTTTACGCAAATTGGTTGGCGTAAAACCACAAACGCAGACAGAAACAAAATAAGTTTTAGCGCGGTGCTTATAAAGCGTGTTGCGTGTTCCGTCCAAAACGGAATACGCAACACGCTTTATTTTTAACTCGTTTGAGCCGTACAATTCTTTATTGCCCCTCTTTTATTTTCAACCCGTCCACGCCATAATAGCGGGAGCCGCAATTTTGCACGAACTTTGTCCAGGCGTTGCCAGATGTTTTGAATATGTCACGAGTGTGGATTTCGGCTGTATCTATTGCGGGGACTTCCACGAGCAGGATGCCTTGCGCTTTGGCGTCTGCGATGATTGCATCGCGTTCATCCCAAATTTGGGCGCGGTAGACGAATCCATCCAGTTCGCTGTAGATGATGTTGATGGCGCGGGCTGTGTAAGCGAAGCCCGCCAGCATGATTATGACGGATGCTGGCAATAGCCATTTGATTGATATTTTTGGCGCGATCCACGTGCCTGTTATCCATGCTATGATTGCCAGTCCGAGAAGTAGTGTGAATCGCGCGAGTGACTTTCCGCGTGGATCAGGGGTGGCGCTGTAGAAATATGCGCTGGGGATTTGAATGACGACGATCAACAGGAAGGTGATCAGCGTGGTAAATGCCAGGAGAA